>JBJXFZ010000073.1:0-22727 GCA_046154245.1 Pyrinomonadaceae bacterium | reverse complement strand
GAATTCGGTGATCGCGTTTTGCGAGTTGTAACTTTAGAAGATTGCGTTACGATTCATAACGCTTTTCCAGATGGAGGTTTCAAAGAATGAAGATAAATTATTATCCCGAAACTGACTCTCTATACATTGACTTGTCGCACAAGACCAGCGTTGATAGCCGCGAGATCTCAGATGGAATCGTGCTTGATTATGACGAGTTAGGAAATCTCGTCGGTATTGACATCGACCACGCCAGCACTAAGCTTGATATGAAAGAAGTTATTCTCGGTCGTCTACCACTTGAGTCGGCCCAAGTCATTGCTTGACGCTATCAAAAAATTGCTTCAGGAAAATCTATTTTCAGTAGTTTCCTAGCAAAGTCCTGAGCTTTAATTACAGCACCCTCTATAGAGTTTTCACCTTCAACAATAATTTTGTAATCTTGGGACCGGTGTTCGATGCCATTTTCATCCCAACGGTGAAAACCAAATGTCAAAGGAATATCTCCATTCGCATTTCTAACGATCTTCGTTGGAAAATTGTAAATTATCCAAGGATCCCAAAGGTTTTGATTCATAGTTTTCATGCCTGTATTCTATATTTGTGAGCGAGACTTTACAACAGAATATTTTAAGAGTCGAACAGATCGCAAGACTACTCGAACCTGATGCTCGTGCTCGAGAGATTGTGCGAACGAACGTCGTCGATTATTCGGAAGACTTTCTCGACAACGTGCATTCGATGAAGGCGTATGACGCGTTTGCTGAAAAAGGCGTGGGGCTGCTCGCGTCGCCGATAACTGAGGACGGTATCGGCATCGACGAAGCGATCTCGCTCATAAAAGAGAATGTCGATACGCCGGGGTTGAATCCGGCGAGCGGCGGCCACCTTGCGTATATTCCGGGCGGCGGTATTTATTACGCCGCTCTCGGCGATTATCTGGCGGACGTTTTTAATCGGTATGCAGGTGTGTTTTATGCGTCGCCGGGCGCAGTGAGATTAGAGAACATGCTCATCCGCTGGATGTGCGATCTTGTGGAATACGGGCCCGATTCGCACGGCAATCTCACGACGAGCGGTTCACTTGCTAACATGATCGCGATCGTCGTTGCGCGCGACGGCAAGAACATCAAGTCAGCCGATATTCCTCGCTCGGTGATCTATCTTTCAAAACAAACTCATCACTCGGTGGCAAAGGCGATCAACGTCGCTGGCCTCGCTGAATGTCCCGTTCGTTACGTCGAGCTTGATGAAAAATACAGGATGCGCGCCGACGATCTCGCCGCGCAGACCGCTGCGGACAAAGCGGCGGGCCTCAATCCGTTTCTCGTCGTCGCGTCTGCAGGCACGACCGATGTCGGCGCGATCGACCCGCTCATTGAGATCGGCGAGATCGCAGCGCGACACGATCTGTGGTATCACATCGACGCTGCGTATGGCGGTTTCTTTATTCTCACGGACGAGGGCCGCGAGAAGCTGCGTGGTCTGAACCTGGCCGACTCGCTCATCATCGATCCCCACAAAGGTTTGTTTTTGCCGTACGGCCTCGGCGTGTGTCTGGTGAAAAATGTCGAGCATCTCAAACGCGCTTACGCGTTTCAGGCGAGTTATATGCAAGATGCGTTTGCCGCGCCGGACGAATTATCGCCTGCGGAATTGTCACCCGAGCTGACAAAACACTTTCGCGGGCTTCGTCTTTGGCTGCCGTTGAAATTGCATGGCCTCGCTCCGTTCCGAGCGTGTCTGGAAGAAAAGCTGCTGCTCGCAAAGTACTTTCACGCCGAAGTGCAGAAACTTGGTTTCGAGAGTAAGATCGAGCCCGAACTGTCGGTCGTGACTTACAGATACGTACCTGCAAGCGGTGACGCAAATGAATTTAACAAAAAACTCTTAGAGGCCGTTGTCGCAGACGGCCGCGTGTTTATCTCGTCGACCATGCTGAATGCTGAATTTACTCTCCGGTTCGCATGTCTCGCGTTTAGAACGCATCTTCAGACGGTTGATACGCTGTTGGAGGTTTTGAAGGACGCTGTGTCAGTAGCCCGCGTGTAAACAAGGGCTACCGTCGCCTATATTCTGCGGGAGCCCTTACTGACGTGCGGGCTACGGACACGGCGATCACAATGACCTTGAAAAGCGAAACGACATTCCTAACCACGGCGACGTTTTCCGTAGCATTGCGTGTACAATTGCAACAGGATACAGACAATATGAAAAAACTAATTTCTATAATTCTCTTGATAGGTATCACATTTGTGTCGATCGTGTTTCCGCAAGCTGTTGACGATCAGAAGGAGAGTAAAGCTCGGGCTTTTGTTTCTCAGATCGGCACGGGGCAGAAGTCCAAGGTCGAGGTCAAATTTCGCGATAACTCAAAGGCCAAGGGCTACGTGGGCTCGACAAATGCAGATGGGTTCACACTCGTGGCTAAAAGTGGCTCGGAACGCACCGTGCGATACGCTGACGTCGATCAGATAAAAAAACAGAGCAGCGGCCTTACCAAGGGTACTTGGATCGCTATCGTCGCTGGGGCCGCCGTAGTAATAACGATAATTGCCCTGCGGCCGGTGTTTTGTGATGGCGGGGCGGGCTGTAATGAGTAGCTTCGAGTGGAACGGTAAGAGAATATTCCTAACCGGCGCATCAAGCGGGATCGGCGAGGCGTTGGCGGTTGCATTGGCCAAGAAAGGTGCGGTACTCGGCCTTGTCGCGCGGCGAGAGGAGCTGTTAAATGAGCTAAAAGCAAAATGTGAAAGCGTCGGCGGCACCGCGCGTGTCTTTGCGCTTGATGTGACGGATGCCGATGCTTTGCAACGGGCGGCGGATGATTTCAGAGCGGAGTTCGGTCACATCGACGTGATGATCGCGAATGCCGGGATCGGCGGCAATAACAGAGAGACGCGCGAATATCGTCCAGACGCCGTAAAGAAACTTATCGACATTAATCTGCTCGGCTCAGCAAACGCTGTCCATGCTGTGGTGCAGAAAATGATCGAGCGGAAATCGGGTCGCCTCGTCGCAGTATCGAGCCTCGCCGGATTTCGCGGGCTGCCAAAATCAGCCGCCTACTCAGCGAGCAAAGCCGGAATGACGACGTTCTTTGAGAGCGTTCGTATCGATGTCGCGCCGCACGGCGTTGATGTCACGATCATTCAACCGGGCTTTATCAAAACGCCGCTGACATCGGGCCGCGAAGCAAACATGCCGTTTCTCATGGAGCTCGACGATGCGATACCGTTATTTATCAAAGCCATCGAAAAGCGAAAACGCTTCGCCGCCTTCCCTTGGCAGCTCGCTTGCGTCGTCCGGCTCGGCAAATTCATCCCCGCGTTCCTCTACGACCGCATCGCGGGAAAAGCGCGTTATCGTGAATGAAAAAGATCGGTAAGAACGCTGTCGGCAAAATATTCGGCAAGTGCGAGACCACTCTGAGCAACTTTGCTAGTTCTTGTCGAGGTGATCATTTCAAGAATATCTAACCTTGCGGTTTCAAACTGAAGGGCCAGTTTGCGTCGGTCGCGGCGAGATATGCAGGCGGAGCGGATGAGGGATGACGGATAAGGGATGAGGTATGAGGGAAAGCCTCGAGACTCTCCATCTTGCATTCTGAACTCTGCATTCGCTGCAGCGAGGCCCGCGTAGCGGTAAAACGCCTCGCGGAAGGCGTAAAGTTTGTCTGCGTCGGCGTTGGCGAACAGAGTTTTTTCGAGTCCGGCGCGAATGGAGTCGAGTTCGTCCTTTTGCGCTGCAGGCTGGGTAAGAACGAATCGTGCGAGATTTCGGATAGCGACGAGCGGCCAAAGAAGATAACCCGACGCCATTCTAAGATAGGCGAACGGCGTAGTCGCGCGCTTTGCTGTGATCCGCAGCACGCCGAATGGGGCGCCGAGAGCGAAGTAAATGATTGCGACATCGAGCCAATACATCTCAACTGAATTATCCGAAATCTATACGTCATTGACAAAGCCGGGGTTTGCAAGAGTTTAAGTATGGTTGTTATTCTCGTGTCAGTAGCCCGGCCGAAAGGAAGGGCTACCATTGAATATAAGCAACGGTAGCCCTTGTTTACTTGCGGGCTACGGACACATCGAACTATGCGAGATAAAGTTGTCTTAGTCACGGGTGCAAGCAGCGGTATTGGCCGCGCGGCCGCGCTGTTGTTTGCAAAGAACAAGGCGACGGTTGTAGCGGTCGGTCGTAACCAGAGCGAACTCGTTTCCCTCAGCGATGAAGCGACGAAGGGCGGCAAGGGTATTTTAAGAGCGCACCTGGCGGATCTGGCCGAGCAGTCGCAGATCGAACGGTTAGTCAATGAAACGATAGATAATCACGGGCAGATCGACGTACTCATAAATTCTGCGGGAATCATTAAGATGGGTTCGATCGAGACGACTACGCTCGACGATTGGGACAAGCTGATGCACATTAATTTGCGCAGCATTTTTCAGCTCACCCAGATATGCACCCCGTATATTGCCGCGACAAAAGGTAACATCGTGAATGTTTCGAGCGTTGCCGGAATGCGCTCCTTTCCAAATTTGCTTGCATATTGCGTGTCAAAGGCGGCGATCGATCAGCTCACACGCTGCACAGCACTCGATCTCGCTCCGAAAGGGGTTCGTGTGAATGCGGTCAGTCCGGGCGTTGTTGTCACAAATCTGCACACACGCAGCGGGATGGAAGACGAGGCATATCAAAAGTTCCTTGAACATTCTAAGACGACGCATCCGATCGGCCGCGTCGGCACGCCTGAGGAAGTCGCGGAGTTGATATATTTTCTCGCTTCGGACAAGGCGGGCTGGATAACCGGCGCGATCTATGAGATCGACGGCGGACGAGCTCAAACTTGCGCGAGATAAAGTTTGCAGGTTGCCTTTGCGTTCTTCGCGTCTTTGCGTGAGATAAAAAGACAGGTTTCACGCAAAGTCGCAAAGGACGCAAAGTAAAAGAAACGTAATGCAAGTCCAATTACTACCGAGCACTATCGACGCCGACGGCAAGGCTTCCGTTAGGCAGCATCTACTGACGATGGTGATCGACGACATTGTCGCGATAGATGCCGGCTGTCTAGCGATGTCGTGCTCTAACACGCAGCGGCAACAAATTCGCGACATAATTATTACTCACACCCATCTCGATCATATTGCGGGCCTGCCACTTTTTATCGATGATCTTTTTTCGACGCTGACGGAACCGGTGACGATTCACGCGACGAAAGAGATGGTTGAAACCCTTGAGCGCGACATTTTTAACTGGTCGATCTATCCGCGCTTTTCCGAACTGACGAACGACCACGGGCCGGTGATAGCCTACAACGAGTTCGTCCGCGGCAGCCGATTTCAGGTTAAGCATCTCGCCGTACAGAGCATAGCCGTAAATCACAAAGTTTCAGCGACAGGTTTTGTAATTTTTGACGGCAAATCGTCGGTTGCGATAACCGGCGACACCGCTGCGACCGAAGATATCTGGAGAGCGTGCAATGCCGCGCCGAATTTGAGGGCAGTGCTCGTCGAATGCGCCTTTCCAAATGAACTGTCCGAGCTTGCCGAGGCGTCGTTTCACCTCACGCCGGCGACGCTTGAGCAGGAGCTTGCAAAGCTTCACGGGCGCGACTTTCCCGTTTACATAATCAATTTGAAGCCGATGTTTCGCGAGAAGATCGTCGAACAGATCGCCGCGCTTGGTCTTGAGGATGTCAGGATATTAGAACTACAGAAGATCTACGACTTTTGATCGCGAACTACTTTTTCGCGAAGAAAATTGAGTCCCTCGAATGCCGTTTCGCGATACTCGCCTGGAAAGCCGTGCAGAACAACACGGGCGTTTGGTAATACTTTTTCGATTCGAAAGGTGCGTTCTTCACGTGACATTCCGGGCATGATCTCGGCACGGAACGTCACGTTCATCTCGGGCCGTGCCCAAATGTTCAGCATCACGCGATCGTCGTTAAGATCCAGTATTCTGCTGCGCATTTAACCTTCCTCACTTGCAGGGTTCTTTTTGTGCTTTACCTTGCGAAGAGACGGGCGAAGCTTCTCCTCGGGCACGCTGTTGCCGAATTTACGTGACGGCGGCGCAGTTGGCTTTCTTATCGAGTCAAAAACCGGCCTGTCGTCACGCTTCGTTTTCCTCTTTTTCGGCACCAATCACATGATAATGCCATTGACAATATTTGCAACTTTTTACACCATTTTGTTGTGGCTCTTTGCGTGCGTAGCGATTTTACGTGAGAACAGGACTGATCTCATGCAAAGCCGCAAAGATAGAAAGTAAACTAAACAAAGAATGAACGGACTGCGGCGGCCGTTTTGGATGCCGGCTTCAAATTATTATGTACTAGCGTTTGCAATTGCGGCGGCGTTCTTCTTTGTCGTCTGGGGAATTTTAGAGGATGAGGGCGTAAGGTCGCCTTGGCAAACGGCGGGTGTAGGAGCTTGCGTGCTGCTCTGCGGAGCGGTCATTATGCGCGAGGTTTTCATCCGTCGCGCAAGGAATCGATTTCTTCGTCAGCCACCGCCGGCGAAACATACTTCGTCTAAGGAAGCTGATCGGAATAAGCTCACTGCCGAGAGAGCAGCGGCTATCTTGTTTGAGCTTCGCCGAAAATCAGATGCAGCGAGAGTTCTCGACAAGATCGCATCAGGACATCGTGAGGTTGTCGAGCTCTGCGGTGCGTATCTTCAAAGAATAGAAAGCGAGTTGCCCAGTGTTAATCCCGGATCGCCGAGACTCGCGTTTTTGATCAAGGGGCGAAACGCGGCGTCCGAAATGCACAGATTTCACACGATGCGTTGGGCCGAGATCGAGTCGCGGGCGTTGACAGCCGAGGCAAGTTCGCACACGGATGCGGCTGAACGAATTCGAGCGGCGCAGAACGCTCTTGAAGTCATCGACCACGCGCTCTATGCTTATCCGGCCGAGGTGAGCTTGCTCCAATCACGACATTTGCTAAGTGAGCTTGCCGTATCGATAAAAGTCTCGCACGCAGTCGAGGAGGCTGAAAAGGCGGCATTTCGCCGTGAATTCGCCGATGCCAGGAAGCTCTATCGTGACGCGCTTTTCTACCTCGGCCGTGGAGATACGCAAAGTGTCGAGCGCGAACGCGCCGCCGAACGCATCCTGACGGCAATGGAAAAGCTGCCAAATTGAATTTTTTTTGATTTGAAATATCGTAACTTTGGCGTAACATATCAGTACTTATAACGCAGTATGATTTCCCAGAGATGTCCTAAATGCCAAAGTTCGCGTATCCGCCGCGGTTACAGACGCACATCTATACTCTCCAAGATAGTCTTTCGTTATTACCTACTTTGCGACGGCTGCAATTGGGAGTTTAAGGGTTTTGCGGTTCCCGGCACGGTCGAATATGCGTCCAACGCGAGAAAAAAGAAAAGAAGGGCATCGGTCGAAGCTGGCGATTAGGACCATTTATGGGGTTATTCTGCTCCTTCTCCTGAGTCTGACGCAACTTAACACAGCGTTTTCGCAAGAGCCCCGTATTCACTACGGCGATATTATCGATGTTGATTTTGTCGGCGGGTTCGAATTCGACTGGCGCGGCGGTCTGACACCGGATGGTTTTATTGATGGCCTTGACGCTGTCGGCGGCCCGATTTACGGGCTCTGCTCTACTGAGGCCGAGTTGGCGGCGGCGATAAAAAAGGTATACAGCAAAATTCTCCGAAACCCCGAGGTAGTCGTGAGAATAATCGACAGGTCAAATCGAGCGCTCGTTCGTCTAAGCGGAGCGGTGAAGGCCCCGGCGAGATTCAAGCTTATGCGAGCGGTTACCTTGCGAGAACTGATAATCATCTCGGGCGGTTTTACCGACTCGGTTAGCGGTGAAATATCGATTTTCAGGCCAAAGAACGCGAGTTGCGGCGATGCGTCGTCGGCCGAGAATTCGTCCCAGAGCAACCCGCTGCAGACGATTACCGTCAAAATCAGCGAACTGTTAAAAGGTTTGCCGTCGGCAAATCCACTTATCTTGAGTGGCGACATTATCGATGTCCGACAGGCGCCGGTGATTTACGTTATCGGTGCGGTCAATAATCCGAGACCGATCTTCTCGAGGGAGCTGCTGTCGATTACGCGTGCGATCGCAACCGCCGGCGGGCTTGCAAAGGAAGCGGATGGAAGAAAGGTCATTATCATTCGACGTGAGGGCTCGGAGCAAAAAAACATCGAGGTTGACCTTGCGAAAGTAAAGCGTGGTGAATCCGATGATGAGATTCTCAAGCCGTTTGATATAATAGATGTCGCCTCAAAAGGCGGTGTAAAACGCAAGTTTCCGCCGGTTGAGGCAAATGTTTACAGGACAAACCCAGCCGAGCCGCCACTGCGGGTAATCGATTGACGGTTGGGTAAATTTAATTTTTTTAAGTACTTTACATGGCAAATACTAGAAAAGGCCTGAGCCGAAGAACGATCACACTACTGATCATGTTGTTGGTCGCGATTTTGATCGGCGCGCTCATCGCCTACGAACAGATATCCATTCTTTATGTGCTTTGCACGCTGGCACTTGTTGTGCTGCTTTTGGTTGTTGGTTTCGCTGACCTCGAAACGGTGAACCGAACCGACGCTGAATCCGAGGGTTAGACGCGATTGGTGGTATGAGGTCGTCTCGAATTATTTTTGCTGCTCTGCTCGTACAGTTTTTAACTGGTATAGCTATTTTTTCGAGCACGCCCGCGGCGGCAGAACTTCAAGAACCTCAGGCTTTGAGGTGGAGAAAGCAAGTAATTCGAATAGCGGTTTCGACCTCGCTCACACAGCCTAGTTCCAGCATAAAAAGTAATAGTGACGTTCTTGCGGCTGTATCGAGAAGCCTTGATGCATGGAGCGAGGTTGCCAATATTGAGTTTCGGCTTGTAACCTCTGAAAAACAGAATGTCAGTCCGCCCGGACGGGCCGGCGACGGAGTTAGCCTCATTACGATCGCTCCGTCACCTGAGAATCTACTACTTTTCTCTCGCGACCCCTTTTCTGAGGCTGCTAGAACACGAATTTTCTACAACAGGAAGGGTGATATCCTTGAGGCGGACATCGTCCTCAATCCGTTTCAACAATTTTCCACCGATGGCAGTTATGGAACTTTCGATATCGAAACGACCCTCGCGCATGAGATAGGGCATCTTCTGGGACTCAAACACTCACGGGTGATCGGCTCGCTGATGTCCGACAAGGTCGCTCGTAACAGGCTTCAGGATACTCTTGGTAAGGGCGGTGCGATTCTCTCTGAGAGCGACGTAACGGCGATTCGAAGCCTTTACGGGACAGTTGCGCAGGAAGATTGTTGTGGCGGGATTACCGGCAAACTGCTCTTGCAGTCGGGTAAACCTGCAAAACAGACAACCGTTTGGGCGGAAGATACCGAGTCGGGGTTGATCGTCGGACAAACTGAAAGTTTAGCCGACGGCAGTTATCGAATTGGCGGTTTGACACGCGGAGAATATTCACTGTTTTGGCAGCGTAAGGAGAAAGCCCCGGGTTTTTCCTCCGGTGATATCGGTACCGCGATCCTCGACGCTAATAACGTTCTGATTCCAACGCAGAAGATCTCGCTGGCGCGATCGGATGTCGAGCTCACGCATATCGGCAGGGACATGCAGCTAGGAGATGCGGCGGTCGATTTCCGCGCTGGCGGCGAATATAGGATCGTTGTCGGCGGCAAAAATCTGGATGTGAATTCTGTTAAGTTTGAGTTCAGCTCGCCGTTTTTGCAGGCCGAACTTGACTCGATGCGGTCGGAAGATTTCGGTGACGAGGTTGATGCGGTCAGCTTTATTCTACGAATCGACATAGATGCTCCGGCGGGTATGTATTCGATTTTCGGCCGCGACCGCGATGGCCGACGCGCGGCTCTGATCGGTTCGATCTCGGTCCAAAACGCCTTCAAGTAGTTTTTTTCCCGGAATTGCCAAAAACGGACATTTGGGCGCTTGCTTTTCGTTTCAGCATGTGGATAATTGTGTCTGTTCACCTCCCGGTGAACATTGATCACTTCGGTGATCGAGAGGCGGCGGTGTGGGAGACGTCGCCTCTTTTCTTTTTAAATCTCACCGACTTGACCTCAGCGAAAATGGGCGTAAAATCGGTTTTGTCTGAACAAAAAAGGCGCGGTCTGCGTGCGACCTAATTGAAATTTAATGCTTGGATGAAAGGAGCCGCGGGGTTTTTACGCCGGCGGTCTTTTTGTTTTTTATATGAAAACTGGCGAGAAGAGCTGGTTCAAAAAATGGCTTTACGAAGGCGTTCGTGAGATCGAAGGTCCTCATGAACCGGAAGGCCGTCACCATAAACACAAATGGTGGAAGGTGATGTGTCTAACCGGGGTCGACTATTTTTCGACGCTCGGCTACCAGCCTGGAATTGCGTTTCTAGCAGCCGGAGCTCTTTCGCCGTTTGCGACCCTTGTCCTGGTCCTGCTTACCTTGTTCGGCGCCCTGCCGATGTACAAGCGTGTCGCTGAGGAAAGTCCCCACGGCGACGGTTCGCTTTCGATGCTCGAGAATCTGCTCTCGCGTTGGAAAGGCAAGATGTTTGTCCTCATTCTCCTCGGCTTTGTCGCAACGAGTTTTATTATTACGATCACGCTATCGGCTGCAGACGCGACAGCTCATATTGTCGAAAACCCCTTTGTTCACGAACACCTGAAATTCCTTGATCATGCAGTTATCGTAACTCTCGTGCTTATCGGGTTGCTCGGCGCAGTTTTCTTGCGCGGCTTTAACGAGGCGATCGGCATCGCGGTCGTCATAGTAGTCGCGTTCATTGTCTTGAATGTCGTGACGATCGGTCGTGGTATTTACGAATTGGGCTGGGTGCAGCCGGAAGCGTTCGCTAATTGGCAGGCGGCGGTTTGGTCGAGCCCGTCGGTTGGCGGCAGCGTTGCCTGGCTGGCGATCGCGTCGCTATGGGTTTTTCCGAAGCTTGCCCTTGGTCTTTCAGGTTTTGAGACTGGGGTCGTGGTCATGCCGCTTGTTAAGAGCGATTACAAGTTGGCACCGGAAAAGAAAGCGACGATCAAACTGACCACGTTTCCCGAGGCGGAGATCGGCGAGGATCAAGAGCTGTATCTGCAGGGGCGCATTCGCAACGGCAAAAAGCTCCTGGCTGGTGCTGCGATCATTATGAGCTTTTTGCTGGTGGGCAGCAGTATTATTACGTCAATGCTGATTCCGGCCGAGTTATTTCAGCCGGGCGGAGAGGCATATGGCCGAGCTCTATCCTATCTAGCTCATACCCTTTTGGGACCTGCATTCGGAACGGCGTACGACCTTTCGACGATAGCGATCCTTTGGTTTGCCGGTGCGTCTGCGATGGCTGGGTTACTGAATATCGTTCCGCGATATCTGCCCCGTTATGGTATGGCCCCTGATTGGGCACGGGCAACCCGACCTCTTGTGATCGTCTTCACGGTCATTTGTTTTATAGTGACCGTTCTTTTTCAAGCGGACGTTACATCCCAAGGCGGGGCGTATGCAACGGGTGTTTTGGCTCTGATGACCTCGGCCTCGTTTGCGGTGATGATGTCCGAATGGCGACGCAGAAGCAGGGCGTTCCCACTCTTTGTTGTTATCACACTCGTGTTCGCTTACACCATCATCGTAAACATTGTAGAGCAGCCAAGCGGTATCAAGATCGCAGCTCTCTTTATCCTTGGAATTATTGTCACGTCATTTGTCTCTCGCGCATTACGTTCGACCGAGATTCGTATCGACAATATCGAGTTCGACGAGGCGGCGCAAGAGTTTATTAACGATCTAAACGATGAAGGCGAGATCCGCATCGTGACCAATCGTCGAGAGGCCGGCGACATGACGGAATATCGATTTAAGGAGCACGAGAAGCGCGTCGATAACCATATACCATCGTCCGACCCCGTGTTGTTTTACGAGATCGAGCCAGGTGATTCGTCCGAGTTTAAGGGCAAGCTTTTTATCCGCGGCGTGGATGTCGAAGGCTACAAGATCCTCCGGACACAGGCGCCGGCCGTCCCGAACGCGATCGCTGCCTTGTTGCTTTTTCTGCGCGATAAAACAGGCAAGATACCTCACGTCTATTTCGGCTGGAGCGAGGGGAATCCGATTATGTACCTTGCGAGATATATTTTGTTTGGCGAGGGCGACACAGCACCGGTCACCCGCGAGATATTGAGACAAGCCGAGTCCGATCCGGAACTGAGGCCAAACGTCCACGTCGGCGGCTAGCCGGCGCTTGCTTCATCAGCTTTTAAAGGAGAATTCACTTTCTTATAACAGTCTCTGCAGTAGACGGGGCGACCTTGCGACGGATAAAAAGGCACGGTTGTCACTTTGCCGCATGTCGCGCATTCCGCAGGCATCACGACGTGGTGACGCTTGCCGTCGATGCGGGCTTTCTCAATATCGGATAGTCGTTGGTTCTTGGCTTTCTTGCATGTTTTGCAGCGCTTTGGTGGATTTGTTAGGCCCTTTGCCTGAAAGAAGTCCTGCTCGCCCGCGGTCCATGTGAACTGTGTTCTACAATCGATGCACTGGATGTCGATGTCTACGTTGTTAGACGTTTCGCCTACGCCTGGTTCAGCGTTATCGAGAGTGCCATAGGATTTGTTATCGGACATTCCGGTTGCCGTCCAAAAACCTGCCGCCCGCGTCGTCAAGACGGGCATTGTGTAGTAAATTTTTACTTTGAGCGACCTCAACGTCGCATACAAAGCTGGTAAATGTGAATGGTCTGACCATACAACTAGCTGTTTTTCGTGTCAAGCCTCTATAGTCTATGAATATTCTCGTAATCGGCTCGGGTGGGCGTGAGCACGCGTTGTGCTGGAAATTTGAACAGTCGCCGCGCGTCCGCAAACTCTATTGCGCCAATGGTAACGCCGGTATCGCACAGATAGCTGAATGCCCCGACATCAAGCCCGACGAGATCGATAGGCTCGCCGATTTTGCGGCCGAAGACAGTATTGACCTCACTTTTGTCGGCGGTGAAACGTCGCTCGCGCTTGGTGTCGTTGATGAGTTCGAATCACGCGGTTTACGGATCGTCGGCCCAAACCGGCTGGCCGCTCAGCTTGAAGCGAGCAAATCATTTGCAAAGGACTTCATGACCCGTCATGACGTCCCGACCGCGAAATACCGGACGGCGAATTCACCCGCATCCGCCGTTGAACTCCTCGAAAGCGGCGAATTCGGCGATGAGTCGACGCCTGTCGTCGTCAAGGCCGATGGCCTCGCGGCGGGCAAAGGTGTTGTCGTAGCAGAAAACCGTGCCGAGGCGATTGACGCGATCAACGAAATGGCTGCGCTTGTCGGAGCCGATGCCGCTAGAAAGATAGTAATTGAACAATGTCTCGTGGGACGCGAGGTTTCGCTGCTTATGTTCGCTGACGGCGAGGATTTCGCTCTAATGCCGCCGGTTCGCGATCACAAACGCATTGGCGACGGCGACAAGGGCCCGAATACCGGCGGCATGGGGACGATCACGGACTCGGCGATCTTGCCCGGCGACGAGATCGAAGACATTATTCACACGATCATAGAGCCGACTCTTTCGGGTTGTATCAATGATGGTTTTCCGTTTCGCGGTATTTTGTTTCTTGGGCTGATGATGACAGAGACTGGGCCGATGCTGCTCGAGTACAACGTTCGCTTTGGCGACCCCGAGACACAGGCAATAATGGTGGGTCTCGAAACCGATCTCGTCGACATCTGCGAAGCGATGCTAGACGGGAGCCTCTCGACGCTCGATATCAAATGGCGGCAGGGAAGTTCGGCGTGTGTCGTCCTCGCCTCGGAAGGTTACCCCTCAAAACCTCGGATCGGCGACGTCATCACCGGACTCGACAAGGTTCACGAGGCCGAGGTCTTTCACGCGGGCACGAAGTCACAATCATCTACTACCGCAGCCGTGCCTGAGTTCATCACGTCCGGCGGCCGCGTCCTCGGCGTCACAGCTACCGGCGACGATCTAAAAACGGCCCTGAGCAAGGCGTATTCCGCCGTCGAGCAGATCAATTGGCCCGGAATGCAGTACAGAAAGGACATCGGTAGATAAAGACGCTCTCATTCTTCGCGAAGCAGGGAAGTTATTTGCACCGGAGTTCGGCCTAACTTACCGCTTTCGTCTTCCGCTCAAACTCCATGGCTTCCTTCAATAGACCGTTTCTTCGGCAGAATTCGGCGAGTCGTTTGTAACGCGTCGCGATCTCGATGTCTGAAAGCCAGCAGATCTTCGCCGTGCATTCAGGACAGGCGTCTATCGGGCGGCGATCAGTCTCGCCGATGTGGTTCGTTCCGCTCATTACACACTCGTACTTTGTGCAATGACGCATCGAGAACATGTGCCCGGTCTCGTGCGCCGCGATCTTTAGCGTGCGATGTAGAAAAGTTGGACGATTCGCTTTGAATTCGAGCCGTGCAAGTGACCACACGCCAACGCGGTTTTCCAAACTCGCCTGTCCAAACACAAAGCTCATCGAGTCGTCGGGGAACAGGTCTTCGTTTGTAAACGCGATGAATGCGGCGGCGTCGGCTGGCAGCATTGGCTTTAGTATCGCGTCCATGATGTAGCCGGTCCGAATCTGCAGATGTCCTGTAACCGGCGCTCTTCGAGAGTTGCGATCATTTGCCAAAGCCCGCGCGTTAGCAAGGGCGGTATTCGAACGCTGAATGTTTCGCCCTTGCTCACGCGCGGGCTTGGGCAACTCACGCTGCGGCATCTGCTCAACGCCTAGATCGTAAAACGCATCGAGATAACCTGTCGCGACCTTTATTGTCTTTTTCTGCTCTGGCGTGAACGTGCCGAGCGGAAGCACGTAGATCTTTTGCCGCTCCTTTGTCGGCTTTGTCGGGTCGCTGTCGAGATACTCTTCAAACGTTTCGCCCGGCTCTGTGTGCGAACCTAGCCAATCGTACGCCTCTGGCTTTCCCATCGGCTCGAAAAATGGTTCGATCTTTTTCATCGCAGCGCGAAGTTCCTGAATTTCCTTCTTGGCCTCGCGCGCCGCGGTCATGTTCGATGCAGGAGCATTGTCGCTCTGTGCACACGACGCCAGTAATAAGGCGAGGATTGCGGCGATCCGATTCGGGTGAAATTTAGTACTCGGTGAGCGCGGCGACATAGCTGTTGTAATTTCGTTTCATCTCATCGATCGAATCGCCGCCGAATTTTTCGCGCATCGCATTTGCGAGAACTATCGCGAGCATCGCTTCGCCGATGACGCCGGCTGCGGGGACGGCGGTGATGTCCGAGCGTTCAAATGCGGCTTCAGCAGGCTGTCTGGTGTCGATATCGACCGATTGAAGCTGTTTACGAAGCGTGGAGATCGGTTTCATATAGCCGCGAACGCGAACGTCCTCACCGTTCGTTATGCCACCTTCGAGGCCGCCGGCGCGGTTTGTTCGTCGAACAAACCGAGACTGGAGACCAGAGACTGGAGACACGAGACCGGAATCAGTTTCTCCAGTCTGTTGTCTCTCGTCTCCCGACTCGAAAAAGACCTCGTCGTGCACTTCAGAGCCTGGCTTTGCCGCGTTGGCAACACCGGTGCCGATCTCGACGGCCTTGACGGCGTGGATCGACATCACGGCCTGCGCGATGCGGCCATCGAGTTTCTCGCTCCACGAAGTATGAGCCCCGAGACCGACAACAACGCCCTTCGCAACAACCTCGAAAATACCGCCAAGTGTGTCACCGTCCTTTTTCGCCTGATCGACAAGCTTTATCATCTGGTTTTGCGCGTCGCCATCGGCACAGCGGAGCGGCGAGTCCTCAGGAATCGCGGCGATCTCGTCCCAGGTTTTGTAGAGCGGGTTGGTCTGCACGTGACCGAGTTTTATGACGTGACTTTTTATGTCGATGCGAAACACCGAAAGCAACTGCTTCGCAATCGCTCCGCATGCGACACGAGCGGCCGTCTCGCGGGCAGACGCTCGTTCGACAACATTGCGAAGATCGCGCGTGCCAAACTTCTGCCCGCCGGCGAGATCGGCATGACCGGGACGCGGGCGCGTTATGCTTCGTGGATTGTCCAACTCGGCGTCGAGAGCTTCTGTCGACATGACCTCGGCCCAGTGGACAAAGTCGTTGTTCTTTATTGTCAGTGCGATCGGCGAGCCGAGTGTTTTGCCATGCCGTATGCCCGATAAGATCTCGACCGTGTCCTTCTCGATCTTCATCCGGCCGCCGCGACCGTAGCCCTGCTGCCGCCGCCAAAGTTCATGATCGATTGCAGCTACGTCAATGTCGAGACCCGCGGGAATGCCCTCGACAATTGCGACGAGCGCCTTACCGTGCGATTCGCCCGCAGTTGTGAATTTGAAGAACATAGATGTGTCTGTAGCCCGCACGCGAGTAAGGGCTACTGTATCTACCAAGCATATTAGACTACCAAAACGCCTGTTTACGAAACCTCGCAAGCTAATCTTGAATCAAATATGAAGGTAGCCCTTGTTTACACGCGGGCTACTGACACGCTCTTGCGAAAAACGATCAGTCCAATACTCGCGATGATCAACAAGCCGCCCAAGAATGTGAGTGGTGGCAAGGTCTCGCCAAGGACAATATTACCGATGATCACAGCCAGCAATGGCGTGATGAGCGAGATCATCATCGCCTTTGTCGATTCGATTCGGCTCAAGAGCCAGTAGTACAGCCAGAATGCCGCAACTGTTCCGAGCACCGAAAGATATAAAACGCAGACCACCGCCTTGAACGACCAATTGAACGAGAAGGGATTGCCCTCGCGCAAAAAACTGTAGATGAGTACTGCCGGCAAACCGCAGATCATCTGACAAAAGACGAGCGACGCGGGATGAATGCTGCCCGCCCGAGCCTTAACCAGAATCGACGCCTGAGCCGCGGCATACGCGCCAACGACGATCGCAACGCAGCCCGCAAACGCAAGCCAGCTCTCGACACGGAGTTGATCGTTGAAAATTACCGCTACGCCGATGACGCCCATCACGACGGCAATGATCTTTTGCTTTGTGATCCGTTCGTCGGGCAAAAATATCCACGCGAGTGCGAGGCCAAACACTGAGATCGTCGCCTGCAGCACCGCCGCGAGACCAGAGGTGATATATTGCTCGCTCCAGAAAACAAGCGAGTAGTTGATCGAGAACTGTAGTACGCCGGTCAACGCTATCAGCCGCCACTCGCCGGCCGTTTTTGGCAGCGGAATGTTCTTGATCTTGATCGCGACGAAGAGAATCGCGATCGCGACGGCAAATCGTGAATAGGCAAAAGCGATCGGAGGCAGGTCGTCGAGGCCAACCTTGATAAAGATCCAGGTCGTACTCCAGATCAAAGCGAGTATCAGCCAGACGAGAGCTTTCAACGAGAATATATTAGGCATGTTCGTAAAAGCTCAGGTTGGTTTCTCCTTGTTTGAGGATGCGCCATCGACGAAGAGAGCCTATCCCGTCGGGCATTTGTTTTTTTGCGTGATGCTCTACGACGAGTACGCCGCCGTGGTTGAGCAGATCCTTCTTAACCCCTAGATCGTGGAGGGCAAGCGAATAGTCACCGTCGTATGGCGGATCAAAGAACACGATGTCCCAACCGAGCGCGTGATCGCGGGCGGTGAAATTCTCAGCCTCGTGATTTAGAATTTCGGTCTGTGATTCCGGTATGGCGAGTTTATCGAGATTTTCTTCGATGAGGGCGCACGAGCGTTTTGATTTGTCGACGAATGTGGTAAACGCTGCCCCGCGAGAGAGAGCTTCTATGCCGATCGCACCTGTTCCCGAGCACAGGTCGAGGAACCGGGTTTCATCATTGATACGTGGAGCGAGAATGTTGAAAAGAGTTTCACGCAGCCGGTCGGACGTCGGCCTCATCTTCGTGTCTTGCGGGCTTTTTAGTACTCGGCCGCGATAAATACCAGCGATAACTCTCATACAGAATGCACAAGCCCGCGCGTCAGCAAGGGCGGTATAAGAACGTTGCGTGTTCCGCCCTCGCTGACACGCGGGCTTGTGCAACTCATGTCTCCATTCTAGAGAGTTCACCCGATGCGGACAAAAATCGATTTAGCCGATCTTGCCAAGTCTGACATTTTTGTAAGCACGCGATCGTTTTATCAAAGCTGAGGTCTCTGGCGATAGTCGCTTGCGAGTCATATATTCGGTCGCTTCGGAACGGGCAGCGATAAGGAGATCGAGATCACGGACAATGTTCGCCATGCGAAATGTCTGCAAGCCCGATTGACGCGTGCCGAGGATCTCGCCTTGCCCGCGAATCTCGAGGTCCTTCTCGGCGATCTTAAAACCGTCGGATGTTTGCTCCATTATTCCAAGACGCTCTTTCGCAACTGCGGTTTTCCTATCACCGGTTAGCAAGACACAGTAACTTTGGTCCGAGCCGCGACCGACGCGTCCACGAAGCTGGTGTAACTGCGAAAGGCCAAATCGCTCGGCGTGTTCAATGACCATTAGGCTTGCGTTAGGGACGTCGACGCCGACCTCGATCACGGTCGTCGAGACAAGAATATCGATCTCGCCTGAAACAAATGAGCGCATGATCGTCTCTTTCTCAACAGCCTTCATCTTGCCGTGGAGCAAACCGACGGCCAGATGCGGAAAGATGCGGCGCCGAAGATCGTCATACATCTTTGTCGCGGCCTTGAGGTCGATCTTGGCGGATTCTTCGATCAGCGGATAGACGATGTAGGCTTGCCGGCCAAGTTTTATCTCGCGTTCGATACCACGATAGACGCCGTCACGTTGATCTTCGCCACAGACGACGGTTTTTATTGGCGTGCGGCCGGGCGGGAGTTCGTCGATCGTCGAAACCTCAAGATCGCCGTAAACCGTCATCGCCAAACTGCGAGGTATAGGCGTCGCGGTCATTACGAGAATATCTGGATTCAAGCCCAGCGCCCTCAGATGCTCACGCTGCAACACGCCAAAGCGATGCTGCTCGTCGATCACAGCGAGACCGAGCCGGTCGAATCTTACACCGTCCTGTATGATCGCGTGCGTTCCGATGACCATGTCGATCTCGCCGGCCGCGAGATCTTCCTGAACGTTCCGCTTTTGCGCGGGCTTCATGCTGCCGATCAGAAGTTCAACGCGATAGCCCGAGTCGTCGAAGATGCGGAGAGCATTGCGTAAGTGCTGCTCGGCCAGTATCTCGGTCGGCGCCATCAACGCGGTTTGATAGCCGTTTTCCATTGCGGCGTACATAGTAAGGAATGCGACGATAGTTTTGCCGCTGCCGACATCGCCCTGGACGAGTCGATTCATCGGCGTGTCGCTTTTCAAGTCCGCAAAGATCTCACCGACGACTTTTTTCTGCGCCGCGGTCAACGTGAACGGCAGCAACTGCTTCAGCCGCTTCTTTGTACTCTCCGTGATCTCAATAACCGCGCCCTTTGGTTCCTTCTCTCTTTCTCCGCGCAATAGCTGCATTGAGAACGCGAGCCAAAAGAACTCATCGAAAATGATCCGCCGCTGTGCCCGGCTGCGACACATTTCATACTCTGATATCAAGACATCCTCAGGCGGGAAGTGAATCTCGCGCACGGCGTCGCTTCGTGATACGAGATTCTGCCTTTCGAGAAGATCTTTTGGGAGGTCGTCGGTGATCGAGCTGCGACTCATCGTGTGCAGAACTGCGTGCATGATCTCTCGCAAACGCTTTGTCTGGAAGGGCCCAAGTTTGCGGTAGACGGGGACGCGACCAGTGTGAATTCGGGCCATAGACGGGTCGCCGATGTCATCTTCGAGCTCGTTACCACTAGTCGATGTGTCGGCCTGAAACAATGTCCCGTCTGTTGGCGGCAATATCTCTAGTTCTTCGGGCTTGGCGAGCTTCAACGTGCGAGCGCCGCGTGCGTCAGATTCCCACCGGCCATAGGCAACGAACCGCGTGCCGCGCTTGAACCTTTCCTCATACCAATCGAGAATTTGTTTGGCGTTTTTGCCGGAGATGAACCACTTTACAATTACAGGTTTTAATACCCGCTCGGCATCGCCGCCTGTGATCTCAAAAATGTAGAGCGGTGGTTTTCGCGGATCGCGCGTTCGACCGACCTGCATGCCGGCGGCATTTCTCACAGTTAACTCGACAGCAGCGTCCATGCCGTCCTCGATCTCGTCGATCGAGATAAAGTGCGAGCGGTCCTCGTAGCGGGCGGGGAAGTAGTTTAGTAGGTCCGCGATCGAAACTTCATCGACATTGGACCTCGCGGACGAAGCGGCAATTGCGACAGCGAGTTTCCGCGACATCGCAGAAGTCAACTTCGCGATGTTGTGGCGATGGAGGTCGATGATCGGGGTGTCGAGTTTGAGCTGCATCACACGTTTTACTCTACGTGTTCAAAAGGAACGGATTAAAGTTTGTATCGCGGTCGAAGTAATCTTCGTGTTCTGCGCGTTTCAGAAAAGCGACAATTTTGTACGTGACCGGCGTCGCAAGAACCTCCCACAGAACCTTAAGAAAGTAGTTGCCGATCATCACGCTGACGACCTGTTCAGTCGGCCAGGTGCCTAAAAACGCGAGCGGGTAAAAGATCAGGCTGTCAACGGCTTCGCCTGCGAATGTCGAGCCGATCGTGCGAGTCCAAAGATGTTTGCCCTCGGTCAAGATCTTCATCTTGGCTAGGACAAACGAATTTACAAACTCGCCCGCCCAAAAGCCAAGGAGCGAAGCCGCGACAATTCTCCAGGTTTGTCCAAAAATAGCATTAACAGCGGCCTGAGATTCGGGCGTCATTGTTTTTGCGGCCGGCAGCGAGGTGACGACCAGCGCCATTAGGGATGCAAAAATTAACGCTCCAAAACCCGCCCAAATGACTCGCCGCGATCGCGCGTAACCGTAAACCTCGGTCAAGATGTCTCCGAACAGATAGCTCAGCGGGAAGAACAGGACACCCGTGCCGTAAATGTATTCGCCGTAAAACGGCAGGTTGACGGATGAAACCTTGTGAACGCCGATGAGATTCGAGCACAGCAGTACGGCGACGAACGCGGCCATCACGAGATCGAAATACTTGTACCGGCGGTGTTCGGTCATTGATGTGGATTGTAGCAAAGATGTTGAACCGCTGGCAGCCCGCGTTCCGATGAAGCCAAAAAAGAAAGCGGGCCAACGAATGACCCGCTCCAGAAGGTTTGTTAACGCGCGAAAACCTTACGATAGTTCCGTTACGTGTTTTGTCAGACGCGATTTATGTCTCGCAGCAGTGTTCTTGTGCAAGATGCCCTTGTTTACCGCCTTGTCGATCAAAGAGATCGTCGGGGTGAGAAGGTCGGTGCTCGCCTTTTTGTCGTGACTTGCGACCGCCGCACGTAGCTTCTTGATCGATGTGCGAAGCGCGCTGCGATTGCTGCGATTTATCTCGTTGCGCTTTGTGTTCTGACGGACACGTTTTTCTGCTGATTTATGATTTGCCATTAAATTACTCCGTTTGCGATAAACGCAAATTTTAGAGTTTATTGACGTAAATTGGCTTTGTCAAGGCCGTTAGCGGTCGAGACCCGAAGCGAAACTGTGCATCAGATCGACAAAAAACGTGACTATCGGCGGATAGAGAAAGAATTCGGGTTCGAATGTCCTCGAGAACATATTCGGCTGAATATTGGCTGCAAAGTCAGTATAGGAACCGATCAGATAACCGATCGACAGGCACAGGACAACGCCTCCGATGAGCATTGCGGCAACGGTGACGCTCTGAAAAGGTTTCGATTTGCGTTCGCCATCGTCGAGGATGGATTCGTGAATGTTGTCGAGATTTTCCGTAAAACGGCTAAAGCCGTCGCGAATCCGGCGCACCAGCAAGATCACGCCTGCCAAGAACAATGCGACGATGATAATGCGGGATATATTACCTGTTTGTTCCGCTACAAAGATCTTTGGCTTAAAAGCGGTAACGAAAATTGCTGAGATAAACAGGGCGACGAGCGGGTACACCACTTTCTGGAAAGCCATCGCTTCGCGGCGTTCCTCAGCGATCATCCGATCGATGATGTCGTTGTAGCGTTTCTCATAAACCATCTGACGCCAGCGTTTTGCGTGGCTGTTCGTCGATGTGAATACCGAGTCACCGCTTCCGTTTGCGCTTATTTCCGAAAGACGCTTGTCGTAGCGATGGCGTTCGCGTTGATTGCCGAGAACCTCGTACGCCTCGGCGATCGCGGCAAATCTTAGCGCCGTCTCCTCTGAGCCGTCATTTTTGTCGGGATGGAGTTTGCGCGCCAAACGCCGATATGCCGATTTTATTTCGGCACTACTCGCGTCGTGCGAAACTTTGAGTATGTCGTAGTAATTCACCATCGGCGACGAGATTAATAATGGTGAAGCGAAACTTCCGGCGGCTAATGCCAGGCAATTAGCCGAGAAAATTATAACACAGCGGTTAATCGAGGTGATCGATCTGCAAACTGATAGGGTAAGCTCCGGCGAGTTTGACCGCATCGACGACTCGGGCGACGCTCCCATAATCGATCGTCTTCGGAGCTTTGATAAAGACGGTTCGCTCGATCTTGTCATTCAACGGACGATCTGGATCGTCACCAAATTCTGCAGAGACGTTGCCGCTAGCGATACGTTGCTCGAAAACCTGTTTGAGGCGAGAAACAAGCAGCGCGGGTTCAACAGAAGAGCCAAGGTCCGATTCGTTATTGAGCGTTTGTAACCCTCCCCTAAAATAGTACCAGACAAGAATACAGTTTCCGGTCAGAATAGGAAGGAAGGAGGAGGATCGGGAAATGACGAGATCTAAGTTCAGCGAGAATCAGGTGATTGGGATTCTGAAG
>JBJXFZ010000072.1:0-83001 GCA_046154245.1 Pyrinomonadaceae bacterium | reverse complement strand
CCATGCGGCTCCAGAGTAAAGTCTCATAGCAGTTCATTTGTCTCCTGCTACCCATCTTCTACCCCTTGCCCCTAAAAGCGGACATATCACCTGCTACTACCACCGGACATATGATGTGCTAACTACACAGGATTGGTCAGAAGTTGTTTATCCTATTCATCCGGTCTATCCTGTTTTGATTCTGCGATAACATATCACGTGCGCCGAGATACTTTTCCAGATCCAGCGAAGTACGATTTCCCAGAATGGGTCGAGATCGGCGAATACCTGTATCGCTCGGATGACATCGTCGCGTTTGGCACGCCCTTGACCGTCGAGAATATTCGCGAGGCGTACCGGAAAGGCATCTTCCCGTGGTACACCGAGGGCGTTCCGCTGCCGTGGCATTGTCCTGAGCGGCGCGCGATTCTCGAGTTTGACGATCTGCGAATTCCGCGCAGCCTCGAGAAAGAGCGTAGAAAGTGCGAGTTCACATTTACGATCGACCGCGCGTTTAGCGACGTAAACCACGAGTGTTCTCTCGCATATCGGCCCGGCCAGGGCGGCACTTGGATAACGCCCGCGTTCGAACGCGTTTACACCGAGGCTCACAAAGCGGGTTTTGCACACAGCGTCGAGGTGTGGAGCAGCGACGCAACGCTCGTCGGAGGTCTCTACGGCATCGACGCCGGCGGTGTTTTCTGCGGCGAATCGATGTTCTACAAGCAGCCAAACGCCTCAAAACTCGCGCTACTTTTTTTGATAGATCACCTCGCCTCACGCGGCTCGACCTGGCTCGACTGTCAGGTGATGACGCCGCACATGAAAGCGCTCGGCGCGAAAGAGATTGACCGCCGTGACTTCCTGCGAAAGCTTCGCGGCCAACAAGACCTAAGCTTGGATCTGCTTTGGGCTTGAGAATCGTAAGGCCCCAACGCCCACCAAGGCACCAAAATTGCCACTACTTAAGATTGCCTATCTGAATTTTGCGGATTTGCGCGAAAAGTGTGTAAATATTCGCAGACCGCTGTGAGAATTTATTCGTTTCGTCGAGGTTCAAAATCAAATAGGTTCGATAGGCGTCCGAGTTGAATTACGCTCGGGTACGGTATTTTCGCGTGAGGACGACGCACTGTGAAAGTAGTGTTTTTACTTGAAATGGGGGTCTGTCATTATGAGAAACTATCCGAAAATCGCTATCCTAAGCACGTTAATCCTATTGTTTTTAGCTATTTATACCTCTCTCCACACGGATGATTCGCTCCGGCCGTTGTCTGTGGCAAGCGGCGTTTCACACGCGATACTATCCGATAAAACACGCGAAAACACTCAGATCGCCGAAAACTACGGCAGATTACCCCTCCATTTTGAGCCCAATCTCGGGCAAACCGATCAGAGCGTCAGCTTTTTTGCCCGCGGGAAAGGTTACGGGATCTTTCTTCAGGATCGTTCGGCGACGCTTGTCTTGAGCGATCGAAAGAAACTTGGTGACAAAGGGCAAACGGCGGTTCTAAAAATGAATGTTGTCGGCGCAAACGCGACCGATGGCACCGGGTCGGACGAACTTCGCGGCAAGACAAATTACTTTATTGACAACGATCCAACAAATTGGCAGACCGACGTTCCAAATTTCGGCAAAGTGAAATTCGAAAAGGTCTATGACGGCATTGATCTGGTTTATTACGGAAATCAGAGGCGTCTGGAATACGATTTTGTGGTTGCGCCAAATGCCGACACGCAGAAGATAAGACTCAATTTTGAGGGTGCGAAGTCAGTGAAGATCGATGAAAGCTCAGGCGACCTTTTGCTCGAGACCGCTCTCGGCACGATCCGCCAGCACAAACCTTTTGCATATCAGGAGATCGACGGCGAGAGGCGCGAGATCGCGGCGGTTTATTCGATCGAAAATTCGAAAACCAAGAACCAAGAACTAAAAACCATCACCTTCAAACTCGCGGATTACGACCGGTCGAAGCCGTTGGTTATCGACCCGATCCTCGCATATTCGAGCTACCTCGGCGGCGACCGAAGCGATTACGGAACAGACATCACAGTTGATGCAGACGGTAACGCATATGTCACCGGTTACACGATCTCCGTAAACTTTCCGATAACGCCGGGCGCGTTAAAAACCGCGCTTTTGCCGATTACGTCGAGCGTTTATGGTTTCGACGCGTTTGTGTCGAAGATCAACGCAACCGGAACTGGGCTTGTTTATTCTACATACCTCGGGACCAATCAAGGCTCCGATTCCGCAGGCGGTATCGCGGTTGACGCCGCGGGCAATGCATACATCACGGGCTCGACCGATCACGCAAGCTTTCCGATCGTCAATGCTCATCAGCCGACATTCGGCGGCGGCACCGATGCTTTTATCGCGAAACTCAATCCGACGGGTTCGGCACTTCTTTTTTCAACATTTTACGGCGGGAGTTTTACTGACAACGCCACGAGGATCAGGCTCGCGGGCGGAGACTTGTATTTGACCGGTTCGACCGTTTCATCAAACTTTCCGACGACCGCCGGAGTTTTGAAACCGGCGCCGTGTTCCGGCGCGGGCTGCGCCACAATGGCAAGCGATGCGTTTGCGGCGAAATTCAGCACGAGCGGTGCGGCCCAATGGTCAACGCTTCTGGGTGGCAATAATGCCGAGTTCTCATACGATCTCGCTGTCGACGCGGCGAGTAATTCTTATTTCGTCGGTTACACGCTTTCTACAGATTTCCCTGCAACGGCTGGAGCATTTCAAACGACGTATGGCGGCGGAACTGACGGTTTTGTTGCAAAGATCAACTCGAGCGGTTCTGCATTAGGCTATGCGACCTATCTCGGCGGCGGTCTGCAATCGGACAGAGTCTGGGGCGTTGACGTTGACGCCGATGGCAACGCATATGTGGCCGGTCAAACAGAGAACTCGAACTTTCCAACCACGCCCGGTGCGTTTGACACGGTCTGGAACAACAGCGAAGACGCTTTTTTGACGAAGCTAAATCCTGCGGGTTCGGGGCTTGTCTATTCGACGTTTTTTGGTGGAACAAGCCGCGACAAGGCTTTTGCGGTGAAGGTCGCATCAAACGGCGAGGCATTTATCGCAGGCGAAACATCGTCAGCAAATCTAGGTTTTCCGCTTCGCAACTCACTGCAAGGCAATCTCGGCTCGATGTTTTTGGCGCGCTTTAATGCGACAGCGAGCGACATCGTCTTTTCGAGTCTCGTCGGAACGGGCGGCGTGAAAGCAATTACTCTCGACACAGCAAACAACGCGTTCTTGACAGGCGAAGCGCATTTTGTCCCGACTACGCTAAATGCTCCGCAGACAACTCGCGGCAACCCGACGAGTTCGACAATACCTGACGGCTTTGTAATGAAGATCGGCGCGACCGATGAAACGCAGACGGTTTATTCGATCAGCGGAACGGTGAGCGACGCGACGTTAAGTTCGGATCAGACGCCGGTCGTCGTTACGCTAACAGGAGCCGTAAATCGTTCGGTTATTTTGTCTTATGGTGGTAACAGCCAGTACAGCTTTGGCGTACTGCCTGCCGGCGGGAATTACACCGTCTCGGCGCGTAAGGTCGGCTATCAGATCACACCTGAAAATGCCGTGTTCAATAATCTGCAAGCCAATCAGTTTGCGGATTTTACGATTCAGCCGAATCGGCAACCCGTTGGCGAGATCACTTCTCCGGCGCACGGCACGACTTACCCTATCCCTACAAATATTACGATTCAAGCAACCGCTACCGACCCTGACGGACACGCAATTCAGAAAGTTGATTTCGTCGCATATTCGAGCCAAACGGGCAATGTTCCGCTCGGCACGGACACGACCGCACCGTATGAATTTACCTGGACGAACGTGCCGATTGGCACGTGGGCTTTGTACGCGATTCCGACGGATGAGCTCGGTTTGCGAGGCGGCTCGATTCCGACCGTTCACGTTTTCGTCGTGGACGGAACTGCTCCGGCAGTTTCGATCACGAGTCCGACCGAAGGACAGACGTTTGTCGAAGGCGACTACGTGCCCTTGGGCGCGGCGGTTTCTTCGTCCGTTTCGTTGGTCGAATTTTACGATCAGAACAACACGCTGATCGGTCGGCGGACATCTGCGCCGTGGACGACCACCTGGCGCGTGATGAATGTCGGAAATTATACGATTACCGCAAAAGCCTTTAATTCGCAGGGACAAATGGCAACGTCCGCGCCTGTAAATATCGCTGTCAATCCGATAAATCATAGAATTTCGGGCCGCATCGTCGACAGCATCACAAACGCAGGCATCGCCGATGTTGCTCTGAGTCTGACGAGTCCAACAAATCCTAATATAACGGCAAACACGACGACCGATGCGAGCGGCAACTATCTGTTCACAAACCTCGGAACCACGCCGAACGATGGTGTGATCATTGCGCCTACTCTGGCAAATCACACATTTAGTCCGGCGACAAGAAACATCACATATTTGGGTTATATCGAATGGACTAATCAGAATTTTATCGCCACGCGGCAGACACAAATCACGGTTCAAATGACGAGCCCGACAACCGGCGACATTTTTGTCGCACCTGCAACTATCAATCTCGCGGCAAACGCGTCGAGCGGCGCCGGAACGATTTCGAGGGTTGAGTTTTATCGTCAGTTCGGGACAAACACTTTGCTCGGTACCGACACGACAGCGCCGTATGAGTTTCAGCTGACGAACATCGCGCAGGGCAGCTACTCATATTTTGCCCGAGCCTATGATTCCACGGGAGCGATCCAAGATTCGTCGATTGTAAATGTTTCGGTCATCGCGGCGCCGGCGACGGTTCGTATTGTTGGCGACATTACAAACCCCGGCGGCGGCTGGATGCCCGGCATTACGGTTCGCCTGACGGGGACCGCTAATGGAAACCCGATAACTCAGACTTCTGCAACCAACACTTTCGGCGTTTACGGATTTTTTAATCTTCCGAGCGGCGGAAATTATACCGTCACGCCCCAGCCCACGGGGACGATGACCTTCGTGCCGCCGTCACAGACTTTTACAAACATGACGGTTGAAAATGTCGACGTGGATTTTGTTTCGTCTGATATGAATCAGTTTCCAAGCGTTACGATAAACTCGCCGACGGACGGCTCGACATTCAATCTGCCAACACCGATCCCGATCAGCGCGGCGGCGACTGATGTTGACGGCACGATCGTGCATTTCCGGATGACGGCTGTCGGAAATTCGCAAAGCGTTACGGTTGGCGAATCGAATAACGGAACTTTGAATTTTAATTGGACACCAAACTTGCCGGGTGCATACACACTGCATGCGACGGCGCGCGATAACGGCGGTTTTCAAACGACGAGTTCAATAAATATTACCGTTACGAACAACACGCCTATTTCGATCTCAGGCAGGATCGTTGACCGCAACAGTCTCGGTATCGAAGGCGTTACGCTCACTCTTCGCAATTCGTCAGAAACAAGCGTGATTGCGACGGCGATGACCGATGCGAGCGGAACTTACACGATTCCGAACGTAACGACGTTTGCCAGTTATGTGCTTCGCGCTTCAAAGGACGATTACACATTTTCGCCACAAAAGCGCACATATTTTAATCTCTCGGCCAATCAGACAAACGCCGATTATACGGGAACGTTGCAGGTGCAGTTTTCGGATTTCGATGGGGACAGCCGCTCGGATGTCGCGGTATGGAGGCCGAATACCGGCGTCTGGCACGTTCAGAGCTCGAGCAATAATTCGTATAGCTCTGTGCAGTTTGGGGGCGCAAGTTTTGGAGATGTTCCGGTTCCGGGAAATTACGACGGTGACCGGAAAACCGACTACGCGGTTTATCGCAACGGTGTTTGGTATATCTGGCAGAGTTCAAATGGACAGGTCGGTGTTGCGCAGTTCGGATTATCAAACGACAAACCCGTCCAGGGCGATTACGATGGTGATGGACGGACGGATCTCGCAGTTTGGCGGCCAGCAGACGGCGTTTGGTACATCTGGCGAAGTTCCGACGGCGGGTACGATTTTCGTCATTTCGGGCTGAACGGCGACATACCGCTCGCGGGTGATTATGACGGCGACGGCAAGACCGACTTGACAATTTGGCGGCCCTCGACGGGTGTTTGGTATATTTGGCAGAGTTCGGACGGCGGTTATCGATTTTATCAGTTCGGACTAAATGGCGACGTTCCTCTGGTAGGCGATTTTGACGGGGATAAAATGGCAGATATTACCGTCTTTCGGCCCTCGACAGGTGTTTGGTATGTCGCTCAGAGCTCGAACGGAAATTTCAAGATCATGCAGTGGGGAATTTCGACCGACATACCTGTGCCGGGCGATTATGATAAGGACGGTAAAACGGACATCGGGGTTTTTCGTCCGTTAGACGGAGATTGGTATATTTTCCGCAGCTCGGATAATTCTTACACCATTCAACATTTCGGCTTGACTGGCGACATACCGATCCCGGCGGCATATCGGTAAACGAGCGGATCGTTAACGAGCATCATCTCGAGCGCAGCGCGTTTTTCGCCGATCGAGCGACTTCTGCTGACCGGGCAAGCTCGCTGTAAGCCGAATCTATGTTCTATCCCGCGGGACCAAAGCGGCCTCGCAAGCACGGATACTAAAACGGCATGCGGACTGATTGCTTATCATCAACATCCTGTCTATCCTGTTAAATAAAATGACAGGCAATTTTTTGATTTACGGAGCAAACGGTTACACGGGTGAGCTGATCACGCGGTTCGCGGCGGAGCGCGGGCTAAAGCCGATCTTGGCGGGGCGCAACGCGATCGCGATCGAGACTTTGGCAAAGAAGTATCATTTCGAGTATCGCGTCTTCGCGCTGGACGAAACGGACAGGGTTGATGCAGCCTTGCAAGAAGTCGATATGGTCTTGCACTGCGCGGGGCCGTTCTCGATAACGTCGCGACCTATGGTAGAGGCGTGTCTCAGAAACAAAAAACATTACACAGACATAACGGGCGAGATCAGCGTGTTTGAAACTTGTGCCGCGATGGACAAAAAGGCACAGGATGCAGGCGTGATGTTGATGCCGGGCGTCGGGTTTGACGTCGTACCGTCGGATTGTCTAGCGCTGCATCTCAAAAACCGTCTGCCGACGGCGACGCACCTTAGCCTCGCGTTTTATGGCATGGGCCGAATCTCGCACGGCACGCAGGCGACCATGACGATGAACGTCGGCAAGGGCGGCGCGATACGTAAAGACGGTAAGATCACGTCAGTTCCGGCCGCGTGGAAAACGCGCGAGATAGATTTTGGAGAAAGTGTCAGTAGCCCGCAGGGTGTCAGTAGCCCGCACGTAAGTAAGGGCTCAAGCTCGAGCTTAATCAAGACTGCGGTAACCATTCCCTGGGGCGACGTTTCGACCGCTTATTACTCGACCGGCATCCCGAATATCGAGGTTTTTACCGTAGCTCCGCCAAGTGCCCTGAAGGTCATGAAAGCCTCGCGCTACATCGGCTGGCTGCTCGCGCTCAAGCCGTTTCAAGATTATCTGCAAAAAAAGATCCCCGCCGGCGGCCCGTCTGACTCAGAGCGTGCGAAAGGCAAGACACTGATGTGGGGCGAGGCCTCGGACCTCAACGGCAACCGCGTCGAGTCGCGCCAACAAGGGCCCGAGGGCTACACACTCACGGCCATCGCCGCGCTAAACATCGCTGAGAAAATCCTCGCCGGCAACTTCACGCCCGGCTATCAAACCCCCGCCAAAGCCTACGGCGCCGACCTCGTGCTTGAGGTCAAAGGCGTCGCCAGGCAAGATATCTAACGCAAAGCCGCAAGGACCGCAACGAAGAAACGCGAAGAGGAAACTAGTCCTACTTCGCGTCTTTGCATATTGGCGTCTTTCCGTGGAAAAAAACTACACGTCCAGATTTTTCACATCCAGTGCATTGTCCTCAATGAATTTGCGACGGGGTTCGACCTGATCGCCCATCAGGACGGTGAAGAGGCCGTCGGTCTCGATGGCGTCCTCGATGCGCACCTGCAGCATTGTGCGTTTTTCGGGGTCCATCGTGGTTTCCCAAAGTTGTTCGGGGTTCATCTCGCCGAGGCCCTTGTAGCGTTGGATGGTGAGATCTTTTTTGGCTAGATTCATGACGCGTTCGAGAAGTTCCTCACGGCTTGCGAGCGTTTCAGATTTGCCGTTTTCGCCCAAAACAAAGGGTGCGGCAAAGTCGGCCTCGAGATCGCGTCTTAGTTCGATCGCCTTTTGAAACTCGACATAGCTTGCGAGGTTCCAGTCGATCTTTAGCTGATGGCCGTTCTCGTAATTGATGTCGATCTCCCACAGGCCGTGCTCATCGTCACGCGTGAGCTCGGTGTTGTAGCCCGCCTTTGCAAGTTTGCCCTCGACCGATGCGATCAGGTCCTGCTCGCCAAAGATCTTTCTGAGCTTTGCATTGCTTTTTGAAAGTACGCCGTCCTTGCCTGCAAACGCGTCGAGCAGTGTTTCAACCAGTATCGGGTCATTAAACAAACGTCGTGCAAGGCGCTCTGAATAATTTTTTAGCTCGGTTGTCTGTTCGAGCGCCTTTGAGAGTTCGCGCCCCTCGATGGCCCGCTTGCCGGCCGACACCGACACGTCGCCCGTCGCCATCCGCATCAGGTAGCGGAACATCGCCTTTTCGTCCTTGATGTACTCTTCTTTTTTGCCGCGCTTTACCTTGTAGAGCGGCGGCTGGGCGATGTAAACATATCCGCCCTCGAGCAGCTCCGGCATTTGCCGGTAAAAGAACGTCAAGAGCAGCGTGCGGATGTGGCTGCCGTCAACGTCGGCGTCGGTCATCAGGCAGATCTTGTGATAACGGAGCTTTGCGACATCAAAATCTTCTTTGCCGATGCCGGTGCCGAGCGCGGTGATCAGCGCCTTTATCTCGCCGTGGCCGAGCCTCTTGTCGAATCGCGCCTTTTCGACGTTTAGAATTTTGCCCTTGAGCGGCAGAACGGCCTGATTCTTACGGTCGCTGCCTTGTTTTGCCGAGCCGCCTGCCGAGTCGCCCTCAACGATATAGATCTCTGAATTTGCGGGGTCTTTCTCCTGACAGTCGGCGAGTTTACCTGGCAAACCAGAGCCGGACATCGCGCTCTTGCGCACGATCTCGCGAGCCTTTCGTGCCGCCTCGCGGGCGCGGGAGGCATCGACGGCCTTGCCGACGATCTTTTTTGCGACACCAGGGTTTTGTTCAAAAAATTCTCCGAGTTTTTCGTTCAGGAATGACTCGACCGGACCTTTTACGGGTGAGTTGAGCTTGCCCTTTGTCTGGCCCTCAAACTGCGGCTGCGGGATCTTGACCGAGATGACGGCTACGAGCCCCTCGCGAACGTCGTCGCCGGTAAGCGCGACCTTTGCGTTTTTCATCATGCCCGATGATTCGGCGTAGTTGTTGATCGTGCGCGTGATCGCACCGCGAAAACCCGACAAGTGAGTTCCGCCATCGACGGTGTTGATGTTGTTGGCAAAGGAAAAGATCTTTTCGTCGTAGCTGTCGTTGTACTGCATCGACACCTCGATCGAGAGGTCGTCGCCGATGGTCTCAAAATAAAGCGGTTGGTCGTGCAGCGGCGATTTGTTTTTGTTGAGATGCTTGACGAACTCGGCGATGCCGCCCTTGTAGTAAAACTCGTGTGATTTCTCACCCTCTTCGCGTTCGTCCTTGATATGAATGCGAATGCCTTTGTTCAAAAACGCCTTTTCTCTAAGGCGCTCGGACAACTTTTCAAAGCTGTAAACGGTAGTTTCAAAGATGCTCGAGTCGGGGCGAAACGTGATCTTTGTGCCGCGCTTCTCAGTCTTACCCGTTTGCTTGAGCGGCGCGACCGGTATTCCGGCCTCGAATTCCATCTCGTGCGTTTTGCCGTCACGCCAGATCTCGAGCCGCAGATATTCGCTCAAAAAGTTTACGCAAGACACGCCGACGCCGTGCAGACCGCCCGAGACCTTATACGAATTTGAGTCGAACTTACCACCCGCGTGCAGCACGGTCATTACGACCTCGGCCGCCGAACGACCCTCTTGCTTGTGTATATCGGTCGGAATGCCGCGTCCATTGTCGATGACGGTGATAGAGTTGTCGATGTGGATCGCAACCTCGATCGTGTCGCAAAAACCCGCAAGTGCCTCGTCAACCGAGTTGTCGACAACCTCGTACACAAGGTGATGCAGCCCGATCTCACTCGTCGAGCCAATGTACATCGCCGGTCGTTTGCGCACCGCGTCGCGACCCTCTAAAACTGTGATTGATTCTGCCCCGTATTCTGTCTTTTTTGCTTTAGCCACCAATTATTATAAAACCCCTAAAAATTGTAATGATTTTAACATTTTTGGGCGAGATGCGACAGGCCGGAAAGACGAAAAAACACCTTTTTTTAGTTAGATTTAGCCTCGCCCCCGGATATGCGAAAAAGTTTGCCCAAATGACCAAATCTTTCGACAAAACTTTCCTTTGAGGTGGTCACAAAAGTCTGAGTTTTGCCCTCCAAAAACTCAAGGAGTTTGCCGATCCGCTTGTAGTCAAGCTCGGCATCGATGTCGTCGAGCAGAAATAGTGGATATTCGCCCCGTGTCGCCTCGAAAACGGCAATATTTGCCAGCTCAAGCAAAAGAAGGGCGCTGCGCTGCTGGCCGGCCGAGCCGAATTTTCGCATATCATGACCGTCAAACTTAATCTCAAGGTCATCTCGATGCGGCCCGATAAGCGAATAGCCGGCGGCGGTCTCGGCCTGAAGACGAACTTTCAAACGCTCGGCGAGAAGGTTCTCGTAGTCTGACATGTCGCCTTTTTCTTCCAGGGACGACGCGTATCTGATCGACAACTCTTCGCGGCCGAAGAGCTTTTTTTCGAGGACCTCGTTAAGGCGCTCGACAAAACGTAGCCGTGCCTTGTGAATCTTTGTCCCCAGAGCGGTCAGCTGCTGATTCCACGGCTCGAGGGCCTTCGCGGTCTCGTCGATCCGCTGCAGCTCGTCCTGAGCATTCTGCAGGAGTGCGTTCTTTTGCTTGATAACTCTGTTGTAATCGGCGAAAACCCTTGAAAACGGTGGATGAAGCCCTACAATGCCCGCATCGAGAAACCGCCGCCGCTCGTCGGGCTGTCCGCGGACGACCTCAAGCTCATCTGCATTGAAAACAACCACGTGCAGATGCCCGAGATAGCTGCCTGCCGCCTCGCGTTTACCATTTATAGACAGGATCTTGCTGTTGCCGGAGATCGAAACCCGCAATTCTCGGACGATCTCGGGCGATTCTCGAACGCTGCCGGTGATCTGGGCCTCTTTTTCCCCAAATCTGACCGTTTCCTGCAGACGCGGCGTGCGAAACGCCTTGGCTGAAGCCAACACCGAGATCGCCTCGAGCCAATTTGTCTTACCCGCGCCGTTCTCGCCCGAAAATATGTTCAGCCCATTGCTGAGGTTAATTTTCCCGTTTGTATTGCGAAAATTCCATGTTTCGAGAGATTCGAGCAGCATTCACGCAAGATTTTAGCAGAATTAACGCGTGTTTATCTGGAACGCATCGCAATTACCAGTTTATTTAAACTAGGCGTGTTAAACTTAGTTTAATAGGCTTGTCACACGTTTCTCATAAGGTTCTCAACATGAAAAAGATCGCCGTAACTATAACATTTATCGCACTTTTTGCTATTTCAGGCCTCGCACAAACAGCGCTGCGGGTTGGGTCAAACGCACCGTTATTCTCGGCAGCCGCCATGGACGGTACGCAGCTCGACATGAACGAACTTCGCGGTTCGGTCGTCGTTCTGACATTTTGGTCGACAAAATGCAATATCTGCCAGCAGGAATTCCCGAAGATGAACCAGGTTGTTCGCAGCTATGACGGCAAAAAGGTGGTTTTCCTGTCGCTGACGATGGAAAACGAAACGAAGGTCGAGGGCTTTCTCAAGAGCAACAAGATCGCTTCCACAATTGTCCCAAACAGCTTTGGCGTGCTGCTCCAGTATGCCGACCGGGACAAGCGCGGCTACCTAGATATGGGCTTCCCATCGTACTTTGTGATCGATCAGCAAGGTGTTTTGCAGCACAGATCGAGCGGTTGGGACAAGATCGGCCAGCTTTCCTCGACCATCAACAACCTCATTCAATAACAACTTATCAGGAACTTTCTTGACATTCGCCCTTTTTGGACATACAAAGGGCTTATGAAAAAACTGATGTTACTCGCGGCGCTCGCTGCATTTCCCGTCGCTCTCGCTGCACAAACACCGGCGCCTGCTTTCGCGGCGGTTGATATGAGCGGCACTCGCGTCGACACGGCCGCTCTGCGCGGTAAGATCGTCGTCATCAATCTGTGGTTTGTTAACTGTCCAGTTTGTGTCTCAGAGATAAAGTTGCTAAACCAAATAGTCGACTCATATAAGGGTAAAGATGTCGTGTTTCTCGGCCTTGCCGCCAATTCTAAACCTCAGCTCGACAAGTTTCTAGTTAAAAACCCATTCAAGTACAGTGTGATTCCAAACGCCCAGATGATCATCCTCGGCAAATTTGGCACGCCGGACAAGAAAGGCGAGATCAGCATGCCCTTTCCAATGCACTACGTCCTCGACCGCAACGGCAACATCATCACCAAGACTCAAGGCATAAAAGGCGTCGAGACTGTTAGCGAAGAGTTGAAAAGACAATTCTCCTCAAGGTAGGCCGGCAGATTTATTCTTGCCGATACCTCTTTCATCGAGTATATTTTGAATTCCGCCTTCTGCGGAGAGGTAGCCTAATTGGTAAGGCAGTAGTCTTGAAAACTACCGCGCGTAAGCGCTTGCAGGTTCGAGTCCTGTCCTCTCCGCCACCATCTTTTCCTCAATAATCACTCAATTCTTGCGTCGCGGTCGTAATTGGTATAGCTTACTGAATGAGGATTCATTCATAGGGCAAGGTATGCCAAGACAAGGTAAAAACGGTACCGCAACCAAGTCAGTGGTTACGGATAAGCGCGAAGCCATCTTGAACGCAGCGACGAAGGTTTTTGCGAGTAAGGGTTACTTTAACGCAAAAGTTGCCGACGTAGCCGCCGAGGCTGGAATTGCCGACGGTACGGTTTATCTTTACTTCAAGAGCAAGGACGAGATCCTCCATTCGATATTCGATCGGGCGATGGCAGAGTTTATCGGCGAGGGCCGGCGCGAGTTGGCCGGGATCATCGAACCGGCCGCGAGAATACGCCGGGTTGCCGAGCTCCATCTGGAAAAGCTTGGGGCGGATCGTGATCTGGCGGTGGTTTTCCAGGTTGAGCTGCGTGGTTCGACCAAACACATGCAGGAATTTTCGGCGTCCGGGTTTGCCGAGTACCTTGAGATAATTCGCGAGACGATCGAGGACGGGCAGCGACAACGCGTTTTTCGCGGCGATATTAAGTCGACCATCGCTGCAAAGATCTTGTATGGCGCGCTTGATGAAATGGTTACAAATTGGGTGATCTCAAACAAAGCTTACCCGCTATCACCGATGGCGGGCGAGGTTTTAAAGATCTTTATTGACGGTATCGCGAAAAAATGACCTCAGTTTTGGAACAAGCCGATGTGAACGCGATCGCGGATAGTACGCAGTTCGCCGAGCCGACGACGCTCGCTGAGCTCTTTGAGCGCGCCGCAAACGAGTTTTCGCTCAGCGACGCTCTAAATTACAAAGCCGATGGCGCGTGGAAGCAGATCTCGTCGCGGCAGATAGTCGAGCGTGCCGAGAATATCGCACTCGGTCTATACGAACTGGGTTTGAGGAAAGGCGATCGTGCAGCGATACTCGCGCCGAACTCGCCCGAGTGGACGCTCGCCGACGCAGGTTGTCAGTTTGCCGGCGTGATCGATGTGCCGATCTACACGACACTTGCGCCCGATGCAGTTCGCTACATCGTTGACGATTCGGCCTCGAAAGTCTTGTTCCTGAACAACAAAGAAACCCTTGACCGAGTCCAGCCGATTCTGCAAGGTTCCACTTCGCTTGAGAAGTTTGTGCTCTTTGACGCGACGGGAATCGATAACGACAGCGTCACGAGCCTCAACGAGCTTGAAACCAGGGGCGCTGAGCTTAAGGGTCAAAATCCGGATCTTATAAACGAACTCAGAACCGCGGTTCGCTCAGACGATATCGCGACACTGATCTACACCAGCGGCACGACCGGTGAACCGAAAGGCGTGATGCTCACGCATTCCAACTTGATCTCGAACGTTAACGCTGCCGGCGAAAAGTATGAGTTCTCGGGCGTCGATATTTCGCTATCGGTACTGCCGCTTTCGCACGTATTTGAGCGTACCGGAATGTACGTTTACATTCGCTACGGCATGCGTGTACATTACGCCGAGTCGATCGAAAACGTGCCGGAGAATTTAAAAGAGGTTCGTCCGACGATCTTTATCGGCGTACCGCGGATCTTTGAGAAAGTGTTCGAACGCGCTCGATTTACCGCGTCGCAAGCCGGTAGGGTGAACGAGGCGATCTTCGACTGGGCGATCGACGTCGCAAAAGACTATGCGCGGGCGCAAGGCGCCGGCCAGCCGATACCGATCTCGTTGACCGCAAAGCACAGCGTCGCTGACAAGATCGTTTACGCTAAGCTGCGCGATTTTTTTGGCGGACGTCTCAGGCATTGCATCACCGGCGGCGCGGCACTGCCCGACGAGATCTTTTTGATCTTTACCGGAGCCGGAATATCGATAATGCAAGGTTACGGGCTAACCGAGACGTCGCCCGTCATCTCGTCGAATAACCCATCTGCCGTAAAAGTCGGTACGGTCGGTAAACCGATAAGAAACGTCAGTGTTCGCATCGCTGAAGACGGCGAGATCGAGGTTAAGGGACCGGGTGTGATGCAGGGTTACTATCACAAGCCGGAAGCCACTAAAGAGGTTTTTACTGAAGATGGCTGGTTCAAGACCGGCGACATCGGGCATCTGGACGACGAAGGTTATCTTGTCATCACCGACCGCAAGAAGGAACTTTTCAAAACGTCGGGCGGCAAATATATTGCACCATCGCCGATCGAGCAGATGCTGCGAGCTTCGAGATTTATCTCTCAGGCGGTCCTCGTCGGGAACGAGAGAAAATTCCCCGCTGCTCTGATCGTACCTAATTTCGAAATGCTCGAGTCGTACGCAAAGCTAAAGGAACTCGATATAAAGACGCATAAGGAATTTTGCGGCAATGAGCGTATTCTCGATCTTTTCACGCGCCAGATCGACGCTATGACGCCGGGCCTCGCGCAGTTTGAGAAGGTAAAAAAATTCGCCCTTCTCGAAAACGAACTCACGGTCGAGAGTGGCGAATTAACACCGACGTTAAAAGTTAAGCGGCGCGTTATCGACGAAAAATACCGCGACGTGATCGACGAACTTTATCGTTAATAAAGCACGCGGTAACCGACGCCGCCGCTGAGACTGCCAACGGCCTGTCGTCCGGCACCAACCGCGATCTTCAAGATCGACTGAGCGATGCTGTCCTTAGCCTTGTCAACCTCGATAATGTCCTGAGCTACGAGAATCGGGTCGGTTTGCTTCCCGCTTTTTATCAAATCGTAGTTGGCAGAAATTACTTCACGCTCTTTCGAATCGGCGCTTTTCAAACGATATATTTTTATGTCCTTCGTCTTTGCACCGGGCCTTGGGCCGCCGATCTTTGCGATCGCCTCTGTGAGCGTCATGCCGCCTTCTTTGAGATATATACCCTGCGGTGCCAGAACCTCGCCTGTAATGTAAACAGGCGCCGCCTTTTGCACGACAATCACATCGCCGGGATAAATGATCGGGTTAGCGTCCTCTTTGCCCGACTTTACGGCAGCGAGGCTATACGTTCTCGATGGAACGCTGGTCGGGTCGTTGGACTCGTTCTTCCAGATATTCTCTTGTGTTCCGTCGGTGCAAAGTGGTTGCTGCGTTCGAAAAACCTGAATCGTCCCACCGGCATCCTCAGTAACGCCGCCCGAAAAAGCGAGCAGCTCGACGAGCGTGGCTTTGCGCATAAGTAAGATCTGATCTGGTTTGCGAACTTCGCCGTAGATGGTTGCGGGCGGGCGACTTTTGCGATCGGTGATACGCAAACTCAACTGCGGGGAACGCAGATATTTTGAAAGTAACTGTGTTATGTCTGCGCGAAGCTCGCGCTCGGTTCGGCATTTTGCGTCGATCGGCTTGTCAAAAAACGGAACCTCGATCTTGCCGTCTTCATTTACGGTCGCGACAAAATCGAATTGATCTTCACCGAGAACCTTTGCCGTTACTTCATCGCCCGGATAAAGCTGGTAACCCTTGGCCTTTTGCATGTCGACGGGAGCATCCTGAGCCTGAACCGATCCAAAAAGCAGAAACGTAACAATAATCGATAATAAGAACTTCATCTTTATCACTTTTAATACCTAACCTCACGTGTTAACAGGGTAAGAGTTTAACGCAAATACCCCTGTCGATACAATCATTTTTCGTGGCGGATCGCTTCGGTTTGATGCAATTTGGACGCAATATGACTGCCTTTCTAATAAGTGAATTACATTGACAGACAAACCGTGTGCAATGTAACTTCAATATATACAAGCTCTTGGTGATTTGTTGCACCGATAATGGGTAAAAACGATAAAGTAAGGGAAAGTCTGTGGGTACTGCGAAGGCCGTTACAGTTTTTGGCAGACGTTGCCGTGCTGTGCGCGGCTTTTTTCATCGCGTATTTGCCGGCCCTAAACATTCAGGTCGCTGAATTCTACTCTGAAACCGCCCTGCGACAGTTGCCATTTGTCGTTTTTGTGCAGTTTTCCGCACTTTTTCTAGTCGGGGCCTACACGTTGATCTGGCGGTACGTGAGCATCAAGGACATCGAAGTTTTTCTGAAAGCAGCGACGATCTCAGCGGTTATTCTGCTCGCGTTTCGCTTTTTGCTGACATTCAGCGACTTCACTCTCTGGCAGATACCGATATCCGTAATTTTGATAGATACGGTTCTCGCATTCGGCGGTCTTTTGGGTTTGCGTATTCTGAGGCGTGTGTTTTACGAGCTACAAGATAAAAATCGCTACGTCTCGGGCAGCCGTCGTATCAAGCGTCGACAGGTTCTCATTGTCGGTGCCGGTAGAATGGGAGCAACTTTGGCAAAGGAGATGTTCGGGCGCTTCGATGGCGAACTCGAGATACGCGGCTTTGTCGATGATGACATCCACAAGGTCGGCGGACGTGTTAACCGCATAAAGGTCCTCGGGACCACCGACGATCTGCCCCGACTCGTCAATCAACTCGAGATCAAACAGGTCGTCATCGCTATCGATCATGCGCAAGGGAAAGAAATTCGTCGGGTAGTCGATCTCTGTAGCTCGATGTCCGTAAGAACGCAGATCGTGCCGAGTCTCAACGAGATCGCGCACGGCCGGATTTCCGTCAGCCGCATTCGCGACGTGAGAATCGAAGACCTCTTGGGGCGCGAACCGGTTGAATTAGAAGACAAAAATCTGCACGAGTTCCTCGGCAACAAAACCGTCTTGGTCACGGGCGCCGGCGGCTCGATCGGTTCTGAGTTAGTGAGACAGATCATTGATTACGAACCAAAGAGGATCTTGCTCGTCGAGCGCGCAGAGTTTTTTCTCTTCCAAATAGCTCGCGAGCTTGGCGATGCCGATGTCGAGTGCGTTCCCATAATCGCCGACGTCGCGGACGAGGCGCGCATGCGCGAGATCTTTGAAAAACACCGGCCCGATGTGATCTTCCATGCTGCTGCCCACAAACACGTCCCGCTGATGGAGATCAACTCAAGCGAGGCGATCAAGAACAACGTCTTTGCCACACAGCTCGTGGGTAAACTGGCGGGCGAGTTTCGCGCAAGCGATTTCGTTCTGATCTCGACCGACAAGGCCGTAAATCCAACGTCGATCATGGGTGCATCAAAACGCGTCGCCGAGATCGTCGTGCAGGATCTAAACCAAACATACGCAACAAACTATATCGCCGTTCGCTTTGGCAATGTGCTGGGTTCGGCCGGTTCGGTGGTACCGATCTTTAGCGAGCAGATTCGCAAAGGTGAGGCGTTGACCGTAACGCATAAGGACATGACGCGGTACTTCATGACGATTCCCGAGGCGTCGCAGCTTGTCCTGCAGGCCGGTGCGTTAGGCGCCGGAGGTGAGATTTTTGTACTCGACATGGGCGAGCCGGTCAAGATCCTCGATCTCGCCGAAGACATGATCCGTCTGTCCGGCCTTACGCCCTACGAAGATGTCGATATAGTCTTTACCGGTATAAGAGACGGTGAAAAGCTGTTTGAGGAGCTTGAGATAACGGGCGAGAATCTGCTAAAAACGCGTCATCCAAAGATCTTTGTTGGCAAGATCGCAACCTATGCGAACGCCGATGTCGCTAGGATGTTGGCCGAATTTCAGAGCGCAGTTACCGCAAACGACGAAGCCGCTCTTCGCCATGCTTTTAACCAATTTCTGCCCGAGGCCAACCTCGCAAATGTCGAGGAGGTGATTGCCGACGATCAGGCGGTGATCGACAACAAGTTCGTACCGCAAACGTCGAGTCTGAGTCTCGCGGAAAAGTAGTTTTATGTCACGGCCAAAGAGTTCAAAGGGTCGAATTTCAAGCAAGGCCGCATCGTTTACCGAGTCGGTGATTCGCGAAATGTCGCGCGAAGCGGTTAAACACGGCGCTGTAAATCTCGGTCAGGGCTTTCCCGATTGGCCCGCTCCGGCCGACATTAAACAAAAAGCAAAAGAGGCGATCGACGACGATCACAATCAATACGCGATCACGTGGGGCGTGAAATCGTTTCGTGACGCGATCGCCGCAAAGACAAAATGGTTCCTCGGCCTCGACATCGACCCGGAAACCGAGATAACCGTCACTTGCGGCTCGACCGAAGGAATGATCGCGGCGGCGATGGCGACCATCGATCCGGGCGAAGAGGCCATTATCTTTGACCCGTACTACGAAAACTACATGCCCGACGCGATCATCTCTGGCGCGACCCCGCGGTTTGTTCCTTTGCGTCCGGGCGCAGATGGTTTTTATTTTGACCGTGATGAACTACGCGCCGCATTTAACGAGCGCACAAAAGCGATCATTATCTGTAACCCCAATAACCCGACCGGCAAAGTCTTTACGCGTGACGAGATGGAATTCATCGCATCGCTCTGTAAAGAGTTCGACGCCTTGTGTTTTACCGACGAGATCTACGAACACATTATATATCGGAACGCGGACGCCCTCGTCCGCAATACCGAACACATCTCGATGGCTCAACTCGACGGCATGCGTGAGCGAACTGTTGTCGTCAATTCGATGTCGAAAACTTATTCGGTGACGGGTTGGCGTGTCGGATACTGCATCGCGCCGCCGGACATCACGGGTGCGATCCGCAAGGTTCACGACTTTCTCACGGTCGGCGCCGCGAACTGTCTGCAGCATGCCGGTGCGTACGCATTAAGTTTGCCGCCGAGTTATTACGACGAGGTGCAGCGCGAATACACGCGCAAACGTGACTTTATTGTGCCCGTTCTGCGAAACGCTGGTTTCAAATGCGATTACCCCGAAGGCGCGTATTACGTCATGGCTGACATCTCGAACTTCGGCTTTTCTAACGATATCGAATTTACAAAGCACATGATCCGCGAGATCGGCGTCGCCGTAATTCCCGGCTCGTCGTTCTATCACGACACGCGACTCGGCTCGCAAATGGTCAGATTCTGCTTCTGCAAAATGGACGAAACTCTCGAGGCTGCTGCCGAACGGCTCGAAAAGCTCGGGGCCGGATAGTTTCTTGTCATAAAACCAATGCTCGCGGGGTTTCCGAAATACAGGCTTTGTACGCCGTGGGCGGTTTGTGCCCGGCAAACCTTTTGGCCCGCAGCGCGCAACAAATATTTAATATTGATTTGTTTTGTGGAGGTTTTTTTTATGTTCAGAAATTTACTCAGTTCGATTCTCATCGTCACATCATCGCTCGTAATTGCGATCGGACAGACGCCTGAGGCGCCCAAAGAAAAGGAGCGTACACGCTCGTTTGCTTTTTCGTTTGACGGCGATGGCGGCTATCTCGGCGTGCAGACGCAGGAAGTCACACGAGAGAATTTTTCGAAGTTCGGACTCTCCAGCGTTCGCGGAGTTGCTGTGGAAAAGGTTGTGGAAAATTCGCCCGCGGCCGCGGCGGGTTTGAAGGCCGGGGACGTGATCGTGCGTTTCAACGGCGAGGAAATCACGAGTACCCGAAAGCTGACGCGGCTCATCAGTGAGGTCGCACCTGATCATCATGCAACGATCACGATCTCGCGCAACGGCCGCGAGCAAGACGTCACGGCAACGTTAGGAAAACGGCCGGAGCCGAAATTTGCTGACGGCAACTTTCTGCTTCGCACGCCGATGCCGCCTATGCCGCCTATGCCGTCGATGCCTGAATTCAAAGAATTTCCGCGCGGCGAATTGCCGCGTGTATTCACCGTTCCGGGCGGCGAGGGCGAAACCCTTATTTGGAGATCTGGTGACGGCCGCGTTATCGGCGTCGGTGTTACGCCGCTGACCAAAAAGCTCGCCTCGCATTACGGCGTAGAGAGCGGCGTGATGATAAACGACGTGCGGGAAAATTCGCCAGCCGCGAAGGCCGGTCTAAAAGCGGGCGATATCATCACCGAGTGCGAAGGCAAAACCGTAAAGCGCGAGATGGACCTTATTCGTTCGATCAGTGAGAAAAAGGAAGGCGACGTGACGCTCACGATTATCCGCAACGGCAACCGTCAAACCATCACCGTGACGCCGGAGAAATCAAAGGGTAGTGGGTTCTTTTTCGAAACCGGAGATGACCCGGACGGTAAGTGATCCAAGGGAACTTTTTTATCTCGAGGTTCAGGCGGGCGAGCGATGCCCGCCTTTTTGTTTAGATGAAATTTAGGTTCGGATTGCTTTTCTTTCGCCAGATAAAACCGTCGAGCACGTAATGCGTCAGTTGCGGCACGGCGAGCAGCGGGACGATGTAAGTTTTCAAGTTTTGCCAATTCCAGTCGGCGCCAAACAGCCATTGCTGCTCGTGCCAAACACCGCGATGCCAGAATAATTCTTCCACATAGGCGAGAGCCCAGAGCGTCGTGAGAAATATCACCCAATTCTGTGAGAAAGCCCGGTAAAAAGGTCCGGCCGTTTCGCGCCGCGCTCGCGCGTAAAAGTAGATAAGTGCAAAATACGGCACGCCGTGGATGATGACGTTTGTGACCGTAAACGCGTAGTCCGAGTTGAAATACACGATCCCGACGTACCAGCAGACGGCGGTCGTCGCGACTATGATGTCTTTGCCGATGTTTGAGAATCCACTTGCGAAATATTGATAGATCGATTTTGCGGCGTAGGCCGCGAGTGCAAGGACGTAGACGGGGAAAAGGATTTGCTCGACGAACGTTGGAAGCAAAAAGAAATCATTCGCTACAAACCAGTTGAATTCGCGCGGCAGCCGCGTCATCCAAAACACCAACGGATAAATGGTCGCAAGATAAACCGCCGCGGCATCGATAACCCAAGTCCATGTCGCCGTCTCGTTTAGTTTGCGGCGATACAACGCGACCCAGCCGTATTGCTGGCGCACAAAGTGAAACACCGCGACGATCGCTAATGCTTTCCAAAAGACAAGATCGCCCTCGGAATAGAGCGCTACGCCGATCGCGTAGCCAAAAACAGGCACAAGCAAGTACAACCAAAACCTGCGTTTGAATTCCGCAGTATCAAAATAGACGCGAAAACTTGTCGACCAAACATGCGCGACGTCGATCAGCAGCACCGCAGTGATCCAAGTCCATTCGGGCGAGTCTGCATTCAAAATGCCCAGCTGCCAACCAAGCGCGAGCAGAAGCATCGAGAGAAGCGCACTGCCGAGAAAAACCGATAGATCGATCTCGCGGGAAAAGAGCCAGTAGTTCGGTTTTGCTATTGTCGCATCCATCGTGACGCTTTATTCAAACAGGATAGACAGGATTAGCAGGATACAAACAATCCTGCGTATCCTCTTCATCCTGTCTGAATTTCTTTTATTACTTGGCCTGCAGCACGAAGGCCATGATAAAACGCCTCTTCGAACAATGCGATGCCGCTCAGGTCTGTGTGCGCGAAGTGAATGTTCCGATATGGTTTCATCGCCTTTTCGCGCACGCCGCTCCATATAAAATTTGGACGCGGGCTGATCATCGCGTGGCCCCAACGAATAATATCGATTCGCGTCGTCAGTTCGTAAATGTCCGTGTGAGCTCGCGACAGATCGGTGAGGCAAACGTCAGCAAGCTGCCGCCAGTCATAATCAAACAGCTTTGTTCTGCCGTTCGGCTCATGACACATCGGATAATAGTAGGTCAAAATCGTCGGGCCGTAGTCGATGCCCTTTTGATGCGTCGCGGTTACGTAGCCAAGCGACGGGCTTTCGCATAAAACATTGTCCCACGCAAGCGGAAAATCTTTTGCAAAGCGTGGCTTGGGCCTGTCTTTCAAAAATAAGTTCGCGACAAACCACGCGTTGTGGTGAAATTCTGTGGCTGCAAACGGAGCATCCGCCGAAAAGCCACGAATTACATGCGGCGCCGTAAACATCGGCGACGCAAAGATCGCGCGTTCGCAACGAATGCCGCGTAACTCGCCGCCATCAAGACAAATAACGTCAACGCCATTCGCCGTCGGTACGACTGACACGACCATCTGCGATCGGCGCACGCGGTCTTTCACCTTCTCAAAAAAATGATTTACAAACTGGCCATTGCCCTCAGGAACAGTAATGAACGGCTGCGACTCAGCGCCTGACCTTCGAACGCGTGAACAAAAATAAAACAGTCCGGCCCACGCGGATGTTTGATCGAGCTTCAAACCGTAGTCGTCGCGGCACGCGTAATCGCAATACCAGATAAGCCGCTCGCTCGTAAATCCGCTTTGTGCGAGCCAATCTGCGAATGTGATCTTGTCAAGCTGCGTGACGTCGGTGTCGGTCGAGCAATTTGCAACCGGAACAATAAACGCCCGTTGCCCGAGCGCGTCACGCCAGTTGACCCAATAGTCGATCTTCTTTTGAAACTCGGCAAACTGTCGCTTGTCCTCTTCGCTCTCGCCAACGTGCAGATAAAGACCTTCGTACCAGCGGCCTTTGTAATAGACACGTTCCTCAGGCTCGCGGCAGAGAAACTGTTCTTTAACGATCAACTCGCCGCTATCATCGCGGCCTTCGACGAGCGACATTTCGCTAAGTAGCTCTATAAGCTCAGTGTTCTCCTTAAACGGAACGGGCAGATAGTGCGCTCCCCACGGATAGCCCACCGGCTGACCCGGACTACTCGCTGACGTGCCGCCGATCTCGCGTTCCAATTCAAGCAAAACAAAATCATTGAAGTTCTCTTTCTTAAATTTCCATGCGGCCGTCAAACCCGCGATGCCGCCGCCGATGATCGCGACCTTTTTGGTTTCCCAATTACCGGGCGGAACATCGAAGGTTCGACGCTCACGTAAGATGTGACCAAGCTCGACATTCTGTCCAACGATCTCACCATCGGGAAACCGGCGCGTTGAAACATCGCGACACGCCGCGAGAGCGATCGGAGCGCCCAGGAATGTGGTTAAAATTTCGCGGCGAGTAAGTTTCACGGATTTATTCAAACAGGATTGACAGGATGTTCAGGATGGTCGCTTGGATGAAATCTGAAATACTCAATACGGGCCGTGCCAGAATTTACGAGCGGACCAACTTCAAAACCCGTCGCATTGAGACAGTTGATTATTTGAGCCTTATGGTTCTGAGAAATTTTGCTAACTGCCTTGATTTCGATCAAAACCTTTTCTTCGATGATCAAATCTGCATAAAAATCTCCCACGATTACTCCACGGAAATTCACTTGCAGTGCAACTTGCGACTTAACATTCAAACCTCGCTGTGAAAATGCTACGATCAGCGCTTTCTCGTAAACAGACTCCAAGAACCCAGCGCCTATTTGTGATGTCAGTTCCTCATGTTTCATCCTTTTTATCCTGTCTATCCTGTTTGAATAATTTGTTATCACTGCTCAAACCGCCGCCATTCGCTCTCGTAGTATCGGACAAGCGCCTGGTTGTCGAGGCGGTTGATCTCGAGTTCTTCAGCCGGTTTTGATGTGTCGGATGGAAACTCGAACATCGACGCGAAGGTCTCGTTGTTTAGAAACTTCAATTCGACGTTCTCGCGCGGCTTAACTGGTGTTTCGAACGGTTGTGTTTTCGCAAGGGCAAAACCCCAAACGCCAAAGCTCGGAACCGTTGTTTGAAACGGTTTGACCGTGTAGCCGCTCGCCTCAAGCGTTTTCATAACACACCAAAACGAGTTGCGGGCGATTAGCGGTGATGTTGTTTGGATCACCACGGATGAGTCCGGTCTGAGTTTTGCTTTTAGCAAATTATAGAAACGCGTCGTATAAAGTTTGCCGAGAGCGAAATTGTTCGGGTCGGGAAAGTCGACGATCGCGATGTCGAATGGCTCGGTTTGCGTGTCGTCGAGCCAAACATATGCGTCAGTGTTTGTTATCGATACGCGCGGGTCGTCGAGTGCATAGTTATTCAGTTCACCCAGCGCGGGGACCGACGACGAGACTTTTGTCATCTCGGGGTCGAGATCGACGAGTTGGACATGTTCGACTGACTTGTATTTCAAAACTTCGCGAACCGCGAGGCCGTCGCCGCCGCCGAGCACGAGCACGCGTTTCGGCTCGCCGTTAAATGCCGCAAATGCGGGGTGAACGAGCGCCTCGTGATAACGGTATTCGTCGAATGAGTTGAACTGCAGATTGCCGTTCAGGAAAAGCGAGTAGCCGGTTTTGCCCTTTGTGACGACGATGCGTTGATACGGCGAGCTTTTTGCATAAATGATGTTATCGACAAACAGCGCGTCCTCGGCGAGCGTCGTTAGGCGATCGGCCTTGATGAACGCGATGGCGAGCAGCACGAGAATCACCGCGCCTTTTACACGCATCAATGTCACATTTCGTTTTAGCAGCGGCAGCAAAAGCCACGTCGCCCAGATGCCGACGGCTGCGTTTAGCATGCCAAAAAGCAGTGATGTCCGGTTAAGGCCGAGGCGTGGCACTAGAAAGATCGGGAACAGCAGTGATGCGGCCAGGGCGCCGATGTAATCGAATGCGAGAACGCGAGAAACCAGATCTTTAAAGTCGAGCTCATCTTTTAGGATACGCATTAGCAACGGTATCTCGAGGCCAACGAGTGTTCCGATGATAAAAACTATGCCATATAAGACGAGAGCGAAGTACGTGAGGTGCGCAAACGCAAAGAACAGAAGCGGGGCTGAAAAACCCCCGATCACCGCAACCCCCAGTTCGATCTCAATAAATTTCTCGGCGACATTCTTGTCGATAAACTTTGACAGATACGAGCCGACACCCATCGCAAAAAGATAGATCCCGATGATGAGTGAGAACTGCGTGACGCTGTCGCCAAGCACATAGGACGAGAGAGTTGCAGCGAGCAGCTCGTAGATGAGCCCGCAGGTTGCGATGACAAAGACGTTGAGAAAAAGTAGCGGAGCGCGTTTCATGTTAGAAATTCAAACAGGATGCACAGGATCGACAGGATAGAGAAAAGCAATTATCCTGCTCATCCTGCCTATCCTGTTTGAATCCCTAATTTCCCTGAATAGCCGAAGCGATTATCATCGCGATACCAATGATCAGCGCGCCGATGATGATAGCGAGCGCCGTGTTGTGGTCTTCTTCGATCTCTTTTTTGACCGAGAACGGTGATACCAGCACTACGATCAAAAACGCGATGGTAAAAACGATCAGGCCGATCGCGACAAAGATGATCGTAGTTGCCGCGACGGGCAAAAGGTCTTCGAGTTTAACGATCATGGCGAGCGTGCCCAAATTTGTCAGACTTAACATTATTTTCCTCCTCTAAAACCCGTATAGAAAAACGGCGTTCCCAAACGCGAGCGGCTGCCGGAGTTTGCAACTTCCCAACCGAACCACGCGGCGGCTGAATACGTCAGCAGAACCCCGCCGGCAAATATCACGTAAAGTTTCTTCAACATAATTTACCTACTCATCATCCGAGCCGCCGCTGCTCGACGAACCAAACATGCTGTCGCGCCAACGACCTCGCTCGAATGAAAACTTGCGAAACAAACCCAGGATCGGAACGATCGCCAAGATCAGCAGCGCACAGCAAAAGTTTACGCCGCGATTTACGTTTTGCTCGACCTTGAGAGTGACTGGCAGCGGAGCGGGAACGTTTTCTGTCGTGCCTTCGACACGAAGCGTGTATTTGCCGGCCGGCAGTGACGACAACATTGCGTCATTGCCCGTGCTGCCCTCCGACCAGCTCTCACCGTCTTCAACGCCCTGGTAATATGAGACGGGAATACTCACCGACTCGATCTCCTGACTTTGATCGTTTACGAGATCGACATCGAGATCGGCTGCCGAATTGTTAACGGGCGCCGACGCCGAGATGCGGATATTACGATTTCCTTTTAGCTCAAACGGTTGACTAAACTGCACCTGCGGCGCGGCCGACGGCGGCAGGTTGATAGTTTCACTAAGGACCGTGCTCGTCATGCCGGTGAACGGTATCATAAACAACGCGACGACAAACAGACCGAGCAGCGGCAACGCTCCCCAAGTGTAATAAAACTGTCCGGTAAACGGTTGGTTTGGTCCAACGCTCCACGGTTTTGGCAATCCTTCGATGCCGAACGCTTTTTCGACCTCGTCATTGGTCATGTATGTCCCGGCGGACCAGTTGACCTCGTTTGCTGAAACCTCTTGCGAGAGCATCATCGGCGCAGCGACATAATCGACCGCGCGAACGGTCTCGCCTTGTTCCACACGCCAATAGAATTCGCCTTTTACATACTCGACGGTAGCGGGTGCATCCTGAAAGATCCTGTAGCTTTTTCCGTTACAGACGACCTTGCGTATGGCGCCGAATATCTCTTTCTGTTCAACCTCGGCAGCGTTGACCGGCTCGACAAAATTCCAATGATTATCAGAATGCACGAGCCATCGGAAACCGATCGACGGATTGTAGAGCAGATATTCGTGCCAAAAATATTTGACGCCGTCGAATGTCACGCTTCGAACCGTCGCGCCGATTATCTTGAACTTCACATCGCCTGCAAAAGTCCCCTCGGCTCCGATCGGCGCGACAAAGTCGGGCGCGTCCGCCGGAGGTGTCAGTGATTGTAGATATGTTAATTTGCCTTCATTGACATCGAGCAGTGAGCTGCAATTCGGACAAGTTACGCGCATCGCGCTGTCAGGTGCGCTTAGCGACAACGGCCCGCCGCAATTCGGACAGCCCATCGCTGCACTCGTGACTCTCTTTAACTCGCGCGTAACCGGCTTTGCGTCCGCCAAACCGATCTCGTCGAGCGTCACCTGAGAGCCGACAAACGCCCACGGCGGATCAATGCTGTAATCGATCGTCGCAAAAGCATTTTGTTTGCCTGCGAGGTCGGCATATTCAAATTGCTCGCCGGGTACGAGTTTGTATGGGATCTCGCCATCGGCCGCGATTGTCGTCGCACGACCTTTCTCCTGAACCATCAATGGCGTCTGACTCGGAATCTCGCTGACGATCTGGCCGAGCTGCAAACCAGCGAACGTCGGTAGTTGTCCGCCCTCCGGCAGCGGTTGATAAAACGTCAGGTAAAATCGCCCTTGAGCCTCGGCGAGCCAGCCGACCCAGCCATTTGAGAAGGTCGCGTACCACTCGTCCCAGACGCCGCCTAGTTCGTGCCCAATCTGCGCCCGTCCGGTAAGCTCAAACCGATTGCCGTTGTAAGTACCTTTTAATCCAAGCTTTAGGGGTGATTGACTCTCGACGATCTCGGCAACCTTGCCGATGTCCTCGAGCCCGCGATCCGTGCGAGCGATCGCCGAGCGGCAAAATGCACACACAACGACCAGCGTGGAACCGGCCTTAAACTCGATCGGCGCCGCGCAAGAGGGACAGTTTGTAGCAAGTGTCGTCATCCGCGGCCTCCAACTCCAAAACTGATCGCGCTTGATCCGCCCATCTCGCGTGAGCCTCGAACAATTTGGGTCACGGTCACGTCGGTCGCGCCAAGACGTAACCTAAGCTGCTTTTCCCAGTTCCAAACGGGTCTGGCTTGGCAGCAATAAAGATTAAATGTCGCGACGCCGTGTTCGGGATATGTGTGACAAGCAAGGTGTGATTCGGTGAGAGCGATGAGACCCGTAACGCCGCCCTCGCCTTCGAATTTATGCCAGACTGAACCGACGGTCTTAAGGCCGAGATCGTCAACGACGTGCGACATCAGTGTTTGAATCGCAACTTCATCGCGCAATGCGGCTGCTTCACACCCTGTTGCCTCGATCAACCATTCGGTTCCGACTATCATCTGTAACTCGTACTCGTGAAAGAACAAATCTGCGTAATGACGCGTACACTTTTTCTTACGTTATAATGTAGAAATACGTTCTGTATGCTGTTCAAAACTATAGCTAAAATCACCTGCTTTGTCATACTCGCGGGCGTGTCTGTTTTTTACCTGTCATCGTGCGCACATGTCTCGACAAATCCAAAGCTAAACGCTGCGGACTCGTCGTACGAGTCGCCCAAGATCGTCGGCAAAATAAAGTCGTCCGACATCGACGAGAGCAGCGGACTCGCCGCTTCGCGATGCCAGCAAGGCATTTTGTGGACGCATAACGACTCGGGCGACGACGCCTATATCTATGCGCTTGATCTCGAGGGCAATAACAAAGGTACATGGCGCATCGCAAATATCGAAAACGACGATTGGGAGGATATCGCCGCTTACAAGGACAAGGCAGGCAAGTGCTTCTTGTATATCGGCGAGATCGGCGACAACAAGCTTAGTCGGCGCGAGCGCAAGGTCTATCGCGTGGCCGAACCGACAATTTCGGACACGACACTTCTCGCGACCAGAAAAAAGTCCCTGGGTATAGACACAGTTGAGACTGTTCGATTTGTTTATCCGGATTTCGAACAGGACGCCGAAACCCTAATGGTTGAACCACGATCCGGCGATATTTATGTCGTCACAAAACGCGTAACCGGCCCAGCGGGCGTTTATCGTGTGAAGCCTAACTTTGGAGGCGCCGACGTCCAGCGGGCCGAAAAAATGCCCGAAATATCAGTTCCGTCGATACCAAACGGCTTTGTGACCGGTGGCGATATTTCTCCTGATGGCAGGCGAATGGTGATCTGCGATTACTCGCAAGCCTACGAGTGGTCGCTGCCGGACAACGAAACTAGCTTTGAAGAGATCTGGAAACAGACGCCATCGAATATCGATCTCGGAAGACGAAAGGGCGGAGAATCCGTGTGCTACAGCGCGAGCGGCTCGTCGATCTTTGCGACCAGCGAAGGCCGCAATTCTCCTGTTATCGAAGCAAAACGCAAAAATTAAGGCGTCGTTACTACACGACGCCTTTCAAAAATCAACTAACTAATTATCGTTTTACTGAGTGATCGTAAACTTACCTTTGTTCTCGATCACCTGTCCGCCTACGCGGTCCTTGACCAAAACCTTCAGCTCGTAATCACCGAGTGTTAATCCCGTCGTCGGCAAAAGACGGGCGAGCGTAAGACGTTGTCCCGAGTCGCTCAATCCGCTCCAGTCCTCTTTCTGTCGCAGCAGTTCTTTACCGTCTCGTGTCAGAACATAATCGACATCCACGGCCGGTCGTAGTGTCGTCTGATCGATGCCGGCGTTGTAAACCTGCATGTAGAGACCGACTTCCTGCCCTTGTTTGTAAATGCCGGTCAGATTTGGAATGACCTTCGCGTTGCCGATCACAAACTGCTGACCGATGTCGCGTTCGTTTGTGACACGAAGTTTCGAGGCCATGATAAGCGACGAGGTCGAGAGTTTTTTCTCGTCATACCTGGGTACGACAAAACCGAGATTGCGAATGCCACGATTACCCGTGCCGACATCGCGAACGACGACATCAACCTTGTAGGTTCCGGGCGTAAGAGCGATCGCCTTTTGATAAACCGATTTTCTATCACGAGCTTCGTTCAACTCCTCGGTCGTCGCGGTGGCGGTGACGGAATCTTCGAATATGCCGGAGCGTTTGCCGGACACTGCCGTAATGCGGCCGAAGATGTTCATCGTCGCCTGTTTGAGACCGCCGACTTCCTCGAACTGCAGTTCCTTGTTTGTGGTCTGGATCGTAAAAGCTGTTATCACGCGGTCATCCGACTGACGGAAAAAATCAACACGAAGATCAAAATCGACCGGGTCCTTGTCTAATATGCTCGCCGAATCACCGCCAGCGAGACCCTGCAGGTCGCCAAACTTAACCGACGGCGGTCTCATCAAACCGGTCTGGATCTCAAGTCTGCGGAATGGCGAGTCCTGTTCGCGCTGATAGTTTTGCCTTGCGCCGCCGGTACCCGCAATTCGATCTGCCTTATCCGCGAGGCCGAGTGACTCAGCGGTGGTCAGTCCTGCATTGGGAACAAATTTCAGAGCGTCCTTTTCATTCGCATCACGTGCAAGGCGATATTCGCCTGTCCCTGTCGGGTCGACAAATTCGATCTCAAGACCGTCGCCGATCCCATCAAGGTGTCTGTAAAACCAGATCTCAAACGGATATGTCGTTGTCGACCCGCCACCCTCGTGACTCGGCCGATCATACGATCCGCCGGACGGGTGGGACTCGATTGAGTCAGGTTTGCCATGGGCAATATAAATGCGGCCGCGGTCGGTCTTCCAGCCGGGAATCCCGGACGTGAAATGCTCGTTAGCGTAGGCGATGCGTTCGTAATATTCTTCGCGGTATTCGTTTTCTTCAGTGTCGGGATTTGGGTCGCGGCGGCGCCAAAAGTTTTCAATGAAATTCTCGCGCTCCTCGTCCGTCGCCAGCGCTTTGAAGGCCTTCTTCTCCTCGTTGGTGATGATGTATGCAACGTCATTATCGAGCCATTTCTTATAAACGTTCTTAAGCTCGGGCTTAACAACGCGCGCCTTGTCGGTCGGGTCTTCGCTTGGCTTGTTGTTTTTGTCGGGTGGCTGCGCGATAACGCCAAGCGTGGCCAACGTCAAAACAAAAACCGATAACAATGCGACCTTGATAGATCTACTTCTGGACATAAGAAAAACTCCTACCGCTCATGAAAACTACTCAACCTTATCCAAATGCTTGATTTTAGACAGTAAACTACTATTTTTCAAGATGATTTTGGCTAGTTGTTGGTTGCTTTGGCCTGTCTAGGCAGACGCCTCGCTTCGCCGCTTTTTGCCAAACAGCCATGCGATAAAGATCGAAACGAGATAAAGCACCATCATCGGCGTCGCAAACAGCAGCAGGTTTGGTATATCGCCGGTCGGTGAGACCACCGCTGCGACGATCAAAATAATAACGAGGGCGAGCTTCCAGCTTTTGATCAGGAAGCTAGCCGAAATAATACCGATCCGGCTCAAAACATAGGTAATTGCTGGCATTTGAAAGATCAGTCCCATCGCCAACATGATCAGAGTTATCAGATCGAAGTAGTCTGTCGCACGCAGAAGTGGCCTAAATTCCTCAGCCAGGCCGAGCAAATAACCGACAGCCGGCGGAAAGAGAATGTAATAGGCAAACGCGGCGCCGCCGACAAACGAAATGCTTGAGAGCAGCACGAAGGGCACCACATAGGCTCGCTCGTGCCGATAAAGTGCCGGTGCGATAAAACCCCATACCTGTATCAGAAGCAGTGGTATCGAAACAGCGATCGCGGAATATAGCGAGACGGTCACAAAAAGAGTAAATGATTCCTGAGCCGTGGTGACGATCAGCTTTTCGTCGCTAAGTTCGGAGCTCACATCCTGGCCGAGCTTTACCGGTAGCCGAACCCCCTTTGGTATCACCGCGGTACTTGTGTAGATAGGCTCGTCCGTAAACAACGAAAGCTCTCCGTCGGTGTCACGGACAACGACCGAGTCAACCGATCCGCCGGGCTGGATCACACCCGTGCCCAATTTAGTCGACTCTGAAAAAACGAACCGTCCTCGGTCGCCTTCTTTCAGAGTGTTGAGCGGGAGCACTCGCTCATCGCCGGTAAGTCCCGTCACCGGGACTTCGCGCCGCTGCGCTTCGGACAATGCGCGGCGAACCGGCACTTCGAGAAAAGCAAAGATCTCATCCGAAAAAGCAAAGCAAACGACGAATGCAATAACGATGATAATGACCGAGTTGACGAGCCGTTTGCGCAACTCGTCGAGATGTTCGAGAAACGACATCTGACCGCCGGCTTGCTGTTCAGTTTCTTTATCCAAATCTTCCATCGACTAGAGCCAGTTTATTTTGTCGTTTGCGATCTCGGTCGGTGATTCTATTTTATCGGGTTCTGTTGGTTTTAGATTTTCAAAGGCGGATGCATCTACCTCTTTGATCGTCGGACTCTCGACAGGTTTCGTTGAAGCTGCTAACGGCAACTCGGGCTTACCGGCCTCGGTTTCCGCTTCTAAACTATTGAGGTCAAATACTTTAGCTTCTTCCTCGAAATCAACCTCTCGCTTCCACGTTTCCTTAAACTCGTTGGCTGTGCCGCGAAACTCGGCCGTGATCTTGCCGATCTTTTTCGCGATCTCGGGCAGGCGACGCGGCCCGAGAAAGATCAGCGCAACAATGCCGACGAGGATAAGCTCGGACGTGCCGATCGATTCAAAAATGAAAAGAAACAATTAACTCACCTCAATAAAATGTTCGCCGCGCTCGACGACACGTCCGATCAAAATCGCGTCAGGTATTTCTGTCAAAAACCTCGCCGCATTTTCCTCCGGAAAAGTTATCAGCAAACCACCGGCGGTTTGCGGGTCGAACAACGCGCTTTGCATCTCGCCTGAGACACTGCTGTCGATCTTAACCGTCTCGCCGACATAGACGCGATTATTCTTGTCGCCTCGCGTCAACATTCCTTGTGAGATCAACTCCAACACGTCCGGCAAAAGAGGAACTCGAGACGAATCGATCTGCAGCGTTACGTTGCTCGCCTTTGCCATCTCATAGGCATGACCGAGAAGACCAAAACCCGTCACATCCGTGCACGAATTTGCGTCCGCCGCGACCATTGCTTTTGACGCCGCGGCCGCCGATGTTGTCATCGCCTTGATGGCAGCCGCCTCGGCCTCAGGCCTTGCGGCACCTTTCTTTACCGCGGTGTTGATCGCTCCTGTGCCGATCGGTTTTGTCAGTACCAAGACATCTCCGGCGACGGAACCCGCGTTCGTGATAACCCTTTTCGGATCGATGACGCCGGTAACGGCATAGCCAAATTTCATCTCCTGATCGTCAACCGAGTGTCCGCCGATCACGACGACGCCGGCCTCGGTCATCGCTTTTTGGCCACCCAAGAGAATCTGGCCGAGTACATCCCAGTCGCCCTTTTGAGGGTAACATACTATAGACAAAGCACTTATCGGTGTTCCGCCCATTGCGTAGACGTCATTCAGCGAGTTGAGCGCGGCGACGCGGCCGTAAACTTCAGGATCGTCGGCGACAGGAGTGAAAAAATCGACCGTCTGCACAAGCGCCAGATCGTCAGATAGGCGAAACACACCCGCGTCGTCCGAATTTTCAAATCCGACGATCACATTCTCGCTATTCTGTGGCGGAAGTTTGCTCAAAACTTGAGCAAGGTCGCTCGGGGCGAGTTTAGCCACTCAACCCGCGCAGCTTACCATTTCCGTCAAACGCTTTGACATCTAGTTAACTCCTTTATTATTAAGAATTACGTCGTAAATTCGATTCAGATCATCGACTCCGTAGTACTCGATTTCGATCTTGCCGCCTTGTCCTTTTTTTGCCGGAAGGATTTTCACGTTTGTGCTTAGCGTTCGCATTAGCTTTGTCTCGGCGACTTTTACATTTGGATCAACGGACCTCGTGATGGTGGCCTTCACTGCCTTCACGGCTCCGGCTCCGCCTTTCTTCACAGCCTGTTCTGTCTCTCGAACTGAAAGGCCTCGGTCGATAACCGCCTTAGCGATCGACCTCTGAAGTTTCGGATCGTCGGTCATCAGCAATGCTCGGCCATGTCCCGCCGATAGCCGTCCTTCTTCAAGGTCCTTTTGGACCTCATCAGGGAGCTTTAACAAACGCATCGCGGTGGTGACGATGGTGCGGGATTTGCCCACCCGCTCCGCAACCAAATCCTGCGTAAGTCCAATGTTATCAATAAGTTTGCGGTAGGCCTTTGCTTCCTCGATGGGGTTCAGTTCCTGGCGCTGGATATTCTCGACGAGGGCCAGCTCGAGCAATTTATCATCCGAAACTTGCTTTACAACCGCCGGAATTCTCCTTAATTCAGCCTTTTGCGATGCCCGCCAACGACGCTCGCCGGCCACGATCTCGTACCTCGATCCTTTTGGACGAACGACAATTGGCTGAACCACACCGTTCGCACGTATCGACTGAGCGAGCTCATCCAGATTGCTTTCGGCAAATCTCGTACGCGGTTGCTGCGGATTGGGGTCGATCAGATCTATATCGATCTCGGCATCAATGGTTGGTGCAGTATTTTTGTCTTCACCTAAAAGAGCGCTAAGCCCGCGCCCCAGAGACTGTCTCGGCATTTCTTAGTATCTCCTTTGCAAGTTGGTTGTAGCTCTCTGCACCACGTGATTTAGGGTCATATATCATTATCGGCTGCCCAAAACTCGGCGCCTCGGCAAGCCGGACATTCCGGGGAATTACGGTTTCCAGTACCTGCGAACCATAAAAATCACGAAGGTCCTTCGCTACCGCCGTCGAGAGATTTGTACGCTCGTCAAACATCGTCAGCAACAGTCCCTCTATCGCCAAATTTGGGTTTAGTTCGCGTCGGAGTCTCGCAAGCGTGTCAAAAAGCTCGGTCACGCCCTCAAGAGCGTAATACTCACACTGGATCGGCACCAGGAGCGAATCCGCGGCCGTGAGTCCGTTTACGGTCAAGATACCGAGCGACGGAGGACAATCAATAAGGATGTAATGAAAATAGTCCTTTACATTGGCCAACAGGTTTTTCAGGGCATAATGGCGATTTTCCGTCTCGACCAACTCGACCTCTGCCCCGGCAAGATTTTTGTCTGACGGCAGGACCCAGAGCGTTGGGACGCCGGTTGGTATTACCATTTCACGGGGCGATTCGCCGAGCACCAAAGCGTCGTAAAGTGTTTTGCGAGATACATTTCGTGCAATTCCGGCCCCCGATGTGGCGTTTGCCTGCGGATCAGCATCGACAAGAAGTACCTTTCTGTCCTCACCGGCTAGCGCAGCGGCGAGGTTTACGGCCGTGGTTGTTTTCCCCACGCCGCCTTTTTGATTTGCGACTGCGATTATCTTGCCCATCTGTAAACGATTCTATAAATTAGCACAGAGCACCGGCAGATCGCTAGTTACAAATGTGGTACGTGCCACATTTCGAGGGCGAGATCCGATGTGGCACGTGCCACATCAACTAATTTGTCTGGGTTTGGCTGGCGGTTAAGTGAACTAATACCGAGGAAAGCGCCGCCGGCGTTAATCCGGCTATGTTGCGAACCTGTGCGAAATTCTGCGGACGAGCACGTTCGAGCCGCTCTACCATCTCGTTTGAGAGCCCGCCGATCGTCCTGAATTGAAAATTATCAGGCACCCGCAATGTATCGTGGTGATTTACCCTCTCGGTCGCCACACGCTGTTTTTCGATATAACCGCTATAAAGCGAATCGGCAAGCGCAGTCTCAAGCTCAGATACACGGACATCCTCATCATTCAACAATCGGAGGATCAAATCGTTTTTAACGCCCGGTCTCATCGCCAGTTGCGACAAATTTATCGAATCACCGAGATCGGCACCGACGACCTGCGAAACGGCAGCATATTCCGGCGACGAGCGCTTGAATCGAGTTTGATCAAGCGCGTTTCGCAAAGCGGCAATTCGATCACGCTTTTTGCTAAATCGCTCCCAGTCAGTATCTCCGACCAGACCGATCTCCCGCCCCTTCGGCGAAAGCCTCTGATCTGCATTATCGTGTCGCAGTGTGAGTCTTGCCTCGGCCCGCGAAGTAAACAGTCGGTACGGCTCATCTACCCCGTGCCGGATCAGGTCGTCGGCGAGCACGCCGATATACGCCTCATCTCGTTGCAAAATAACGGATTTACGGCCTTGTACCGAGCATGCCGCGTTGATTCCGGCCATCAATCCCTGACAGGCCGCCTCCTCGTAACCGGTTGTGCCGTTTATCTGCCCCGCGAGGAAAAGTCCGTCCAGTCGGGACGATTCCATGGTCGGTCGCATTTCACGCGGATCGACGAAATCATACTCGATCGCGTAGCCCGGCCGGACGATCTTGACGCTTTCAAACCCCGGAACCATTTGCAGCAGTTCTTGCTGCAGCGTCGACGGCAGCGATGTCGAGAACCCGTTCAGATAGACTTCGTTTGTGTTGTGGCCCTCTGGCTCGAGAAAAAGTTGATGACGATCTTTGTCGGCAAATTTTACGACCTTGTCTTCGATTGACGGGCAGTAGCGCGGTCCTACACCTTTGATCTTGCCGGAATATAGTGGCGACTGATGCAAATTGTCGCGAATCGCCCGATGAAGCCGATCGCTCGTATAACCAATGAAGCACTGGATCTGATCCTGCTCGATCCTTTCGGTAGCAAACGAAAAGGCGACGGGATTTTCGTCAGGTGGTTGAGGCTCGAATGCATCCCAGTCAATTGTCCGTCCATCGAGCCGGGGCGGTGTACCGGTTTTGAGCCTGCCGACAGGAAACCCAAGCTTCTTCAGACTCTCGGCTAATTCGATTGACGCCGGTTCGCCGGCGCGACCTGCGGAGAATGTCTGCCGTCCGGCATGGATCATGCCGTTCAAAAATGTTCCGGTTGCGACAACGACGGCTTTTGCGCCAAACCGACGTGTATCCTGCATCTCAACGCCAATAACTCTTTTATCGTCAACAATTAGGTCAATCACGACGCCCTGGCGAAGATGTAGATTTGGCGTCGCTTCGAGTACCCGGCGCATCTCTGTTCGGTACAGACTTCGATCGGCCTGGGCGCGTGGTGACTGAACCGCCGGCCCGCGAGAGCGATTCAAAAGCCGAAATTGAATTCCGGTGCGATCGATCACGCGGCCCATGATGCCGCCGAGCGCATCGATCTCGCGCACGACGTGACCTTTTGCAATGCCGCCAACGGCCGGATTACACGACATCTGCCCGATAAGATCGAGATTGATCGTGACCAGCGCGGTTTCGGCGCCGAGACGCGCCGAGGCAGACGCGGCCTCACAGCCTGCGTGTCCCGCACCGATCACTATCACATCAAAATTCTCGTCAAACATGCTGCCGGTTCCCTTAAAGGGAATTTAAGATTCTACTCTAACGGCCACTCTTTGCCAACGAAAAGCTGTGTGCAATTCGAGCGTTTCCAATCGGCTTTCGCTTTCCGTAGTCCGCAAAAATATAACATCGGTCCGAAAAGAGATCGAGAAAAAAAGCCTTCCATTGGGGGAAGATGCGAGACGCTAAAATTATTGACTCGACCTGCTTGCGGGTATAGTATTTCAGGTGTTTCGGGATAAAACTTGAGCGGGTGAATTTCGGGGGAAACTATGATTGGCAAAGTGTTAATTTTGGCCGCATTTCTTTTTTTCGGAATGTCGACGGATGTTCACCCGGCGGGCGAGTTGGATACCGGCTTTAACGGGAACGGAAAGGCGGTTTTTAATATCGAGTCCATACAGATTTCCGGCAATTTCGCCGATGTCGCCGTTATCGGCGGCGGCAAATTTTTGGTCGCTGGGCGCGCTCAGATTGTCGGTGATTATTATGGCGTCGCGCTGATTCGCTGTAACAGCGATGGATCGCTCGATACATCCTTCGGCGCAGGCGGCAAGGTGATTACCGATTTGGGCGTAACCGCCAACGCAGACTCGCTCGCCGTGCAATCCGACGGTAAGATCGTGGTCATTGCCAACGCCAACGCCGGCAATTACCCGAACATAATGACCGCCGCTGTGCGTTATACGCCGGACGGAATGCTCGACACCACGTTTGGCAACAACGGAGTATTCTTCAGTAGCGTTATGAGGGTGGCGAGAGATGTTGCCATTCTCACCGATGATAAAATTTTGATCGCGGGAGTCAGCGATCCTCCCAGTTTAGGCCGCACACAGGTTACAAAACTCAATGCGAACGGCACTCTCGATACGACGTTCGGCAGCAGCGGCATCACGACCTCGACCTACTTTAGCGGGTCGGACACGGATAAGATAGCAATCCAGAATGATGGAAAGATAGTGGTTAGCGGAAGCAATCTTTTCACCGTGGCGAGCGGGCTAGTTCACCGATTTAATACTGACGGAAGTCCCGATGCGACATTTGGGACGGGCGGAATCCGCGAAATTCCGAGTCCCACCGGCACAGTCTATCCGGGCGGACTCGCTCTCCAACCGGACGGAAAAATCATCTTCACCGCTAATACCAATGCACCGGGCAATAACACACAATTGCTTCTTACTCGGCTCAATTCTGACGGCTCGACCGATACGTCCTTCGGCATCATTCTGCACGATTTGACACCTGTTGGTGACTTAGGTTCCGATATGTCGCTCCAAAGCGACGGAAAGATCTTAGTTTGCGGGAATGCCGGAAATCAGGCCATGGTCGCACGATTTAATTCAAGCGGCGCGTTAGACACCGGCTTCGGCACGGGCGGCGTTGCTTCTTCTTCAGGTTCCCATTTTGCGGCGATCGCTTTACAAGGCTCGAACATTGTGGCTGTCGGCGGTGGATTTAACGGGACATTCATCTCGCGGATAGATCAGTCAGGTGCAATTATTTCTTTTAGGACTGAGCCTTTTGTCGGCGGAAAGCACGACCAAGCGCGCGACGTTGCCGTCCAGACAGATGGAAAGATCGTGGCAGTCGGAGTGAGCGACTCGGTCGCCTCCGTCGCCAGACTTCTTCCCGACGGCACTCTGGATGATACGTTTGGGACGGGCGGCATACTCGCCCTAAGTGATCGGCTCTCGGAAGCAAACGCGGTAGGAATTCAGCCGGACGGAAAAATTCTTCTAGCCGGAACCTATTCAGAGAATTCGCTTATCCGCGGCTCACTCTTTGTGGTCAGGCTTAACGCGAACGGAAGGTTCGACAGTACGTTTGGAACGGGAGGAAAAGTAATCATACCCAATGTCTTTCTGTCGTTTTTTATCGGGTATGACCTAAAGTTGCAAACGGACGGGAAAATCGTTATTGCCGGCTCTTCGCTCCGAAGGGTTGACGAGGGCAATTTCGACTACGATATGATGGCAGCGCGGCTCAACGCGGATGGAACGCGGGACAGCGGATTCGGAAATAACGGCGTGTTTAGTTATGCCAACGGCACTGCTCAGGCCCCATCGGTTGAACAGGTGAAAGCAATTAGCATTCTGCCAAACGGCAAAATAATTCTCGCGGGAACGCATCTGCTCAGGCTCAATGCAGACAGCTCCATTGACACGACTTTTAGTCCGACACCCGTTCCACTTAATTTTCCGGCAACGGACATCAAGCTACAGACGGACGGAAAAATGATTCTGAGCGGCTCAGTCAGTGGAAATTTCACGCTTGCCCGATATGCGAACGCTTCGCTTGATGCGACGTTCGGAGCGGGCGGAATCGCCACGCTCGACTTTGGCGGCACGGATGTGGCGAACGCCGTCTATATCGAACCGAACAACAATGTTTTGGCAGGCGGCTCGACGCTCGGCAGCAATTCGCGTAAAAACTTCGCGCTTGCCCGCTTCAAACCGAACGGCTCGCCCGACCCAAACTTCGGCATGGGCGGCAAAGTCGTAACCGATTTCGGCGGCGATGCCGAGATCTTCCGACTGGCGCGCCAAAACAACGGAAAGATCGTCGCGGCAGGCAGCGCGAAATTAAGTCTCGACAGCGATTACGCGCTGGCGAGATATCTGTCGGGAAATGCCACTCAATTTGATTTTGATGGCGATTCAAAAACCGATATTTCCGTTTTTCGCCCAAGTGCGGGCGAATGGTGGTATCAGAAATCATCGGGCGGAAACGTGTCATTCCCCTTCGGCACGACTTCGGATAAACCCATTCCCGCCGATTTCACCGGCGACGGCAAAACCGATGTCGCCTTTTGGCGACCTTCAACGGGTGAATGGTTTGTTTTGCGAAGTGAAGATAATTCCTATTTTGCCTTTCATTGGGGAAGCAACGGCGACATTCCTGCACCGGCTGATTATGATGGTGATGGCAAGGCGGATCCGGCGGTGTTTCGACCGTCGATTGCCACTTGGTTTATCCTTCGTTCCAGCGATGGCGGACTGACGAGCGCACAGTTTGGGATCGCGGAAGACAAACCTGTGGTCGCTGATTACGATGGAGATGGAAGAGCCGACATCGCCATTTGTCGTCCATCAAATTCGCAATGGTGGATCAGTCGTTCGACAGCGGGCTTGACGGCGGTGCAATTCGGACAGGCTGGCGACATCGCGACACCGGGCGATTACACGGGAGATGGCAAAACCGATGTCGCCTTTTGGCGACCTTCAACGGGTGAATGGTTCATTTTGCGAAGTGAAGATAGTTCCTATTTTGCCTTTCATTGGGGAAGCAACGGCGATATTCCGACAGCCGGAGATTATGATGGCGACGGAAGAATGGATTCAGCAGTATTCCGCCCGACGAACAGCACTTGGTTCTTGAACACGAGCAGCAATGGAGTGCAAACCGTCGGCTTCGGAACACCAACCGACATTCCACTTCCAAGTGTTTATAACAGACCTTAGTTCTGTGTTTAACTTCAATCGATCTCGCGCCGAGGCCGACGCGGCCTCGCAGCCTACCACTATCACATCAAATTTCTCGTCGAACGTCTTCACTCTGAAGAGCGAAAGTTTAGATTCCAAATCAAATATTCGATGTTTCCGACAGTTATTGTCGCGCTCAAAACTTCGCGGTTACAGATCATAGTTGCGGGTTTTACCGCGTGTTGGCCATCGGCCGGACTTATTTTATTGGGTTTTCCTGGGGCACAACGATTGCGAGACCAATTGTTTCGGAGGTGCGCAAACAGAATTGACTGAATGGACCTCCGATCAATCAGACTCAGGAGTTTTATTATGAGTAAGCAAGAAACAAAATTATTACCGACCGAAGAAAGCAACCAAACGCCGCCCGTTGTCGAATCCGAGAGATTGCTCGAAAAGCTCGAAAACATTACGAGGGACATCGCCGCCCGCGCTTATGACTTCTTTGTGGAACGCGGCTCGCAGCTTGGAAACAACCTGGAGGATTGGCTAAGAGCCGAATCCGAACTCCTTCGAACGGCGCCGGCCAAGATCATCGAGGCCGGTGATCGTGTGACAGCGGAAATCGCGGCTCCGGGATTTAAGCCGGAGGAGATCGAGGTCAGCATTAAGGACAATTTCCTGGTCGTCAGCGGCGAAACCGAAACGGATGAGAAAGCCGAGGATGAAACCATGTTCTACAATGAATGGACTAGTAGTAGGTTCTTTCGCAAACTTCGGCTTCCCGCAGAGGTCGAACCCGAGAGCGTTGACGCCACACTGAAGGATGGCGTGCTTAAGCTGACGATGAAAAAAAGGGCCGCGTTAGGCGAAGAAAAGATCGCGGTAAAAGCGGCCTGATCCTCGCTCGGTCGATGTGGCGACATAGCGCATGAACCGCTGGGCGTATCGAATACTCATCGCGGCATTGTTAGCCGCCATACCGCTCACGTTTGTGCGCTCGCCGGTAATGGCGCGCGCCGGCGCGATAGCGGTTGTGTGCCTCTACATTTGGCTAGCCGAGATAGCACCGCCATTTGTCCCAACCCTTCTGCTGTGGGCATCCGCACCGCTGTTGCTCTCGCCTCTTGATCCAAAATTCTCTATCGGGTCGGTGCTCGGGTGGGCGGCCGATCCGGTTATGGTTCTGTTCTTCGGCGGGTTCGCACTTGGCGTCGGAACGTCCGTGTACGGCGTGGATCGATGGCTCGCGAACTTTGCATTGCGTCGGGCAGGAAATTCACTTTATCTATTTCTACTTTTCGTATTGCTGATCACCGCTTTCCTTTCAATGTGGCTGTCAAATATTGCGGCGGCGGCGCTGATATTGGCTTGTCTGCGGCCCATATTTCAGGATTTCGGAAAAGATGATCTGATCAGGCGCGTCGTGCTGGTTGGTGTTGCGCTTGGGGCAAATCTCGGCGGGATCGCTACGCCGATCGGGACTGGTCCGAATGCGATCGCGATAGCATCTATCGACCCGAGATATCATGTCTCGTTCACCGATTGGATGATCTTTGCGCTTCCGCTGACGATCGCAATGCTCGGCCTCAGTTACGTGATACTACTGTTGCGTGTTCGTGGCGACCGAGAGGCCTGGGCAGAAAAGCGAAAAAATGTTCCCGCGGAGATAGATGTTAAAAAGATCGCCGGACAGTGGAAATTCCTCGCGATCATTTCAGCCACGGTTCTGTTATGGCTCAGTGAACCCGTGCACGGCGTTCCGTCATCGGTCATTGCGATCTCCGCCGCGGCCGTATTGTTTCTATCGGGAATGCTCACAAAAAAGGATCTGCTGAAGATCGACTGGTCAACCCTTATGCTGATCGCCGGCGGCATCACACTCGGTCGTCTGCTTGAACAGTCCGGCATTGTCGCAGAGCTATCGTCCGCAATCCCTTTCTCCACATTGAATACTACACTCGCTCTGTTCATACTTTGTCTTGTAAGCGCCCTGCTCTCCGCGCTTATGAGCAATACGGCAACGGTTGTGATGCTCATTCCGATCGCGACGGCGATCATACCCGCGCCATCGACGGCCATTTTGGTTGCCGTCGCCGCGTCATTCGGTATGCCATTTGTCATAAGCACGCCGCAGAACGCGATGGCGTACGGCGAAGGCGGCCTAAAATTCACCGATCTTTTTTCGCCCGGAATCATACTTATGATCGTCGGTTGTCTTCTTGTGAGTCTTACTGGCCGCTATGCCTTAAACCTCGTAGGCATACCGTAAGGGTCGACTATTTGCCAATGCAAAAGGTCGAGAATATTCGTGTCAGCATGTCTTCGGTCGTCGTCTCGCCGGTGATCTCGCCCAAGTAGCGGAGTGCGTTGTGCAGACCAATGAGCACGATCTCCTCGCTCATTTCTCGGTCGAGATTCTCCATCGAGTTTTCGATCTCGGTTTTTGCTCGCACGAGCAAGTCGTGGTGACGCGCGTCGGTTACGAGGAACCCCGACGTATTAACATCGTCGGCCGAGAATGGTGCGATGATCGCGCGTTTTAGCTCGTCAAGGCCTTCGCCCGTTTTTGCAGAAGTCGATACGATTGCGGATCGCGGATTGCCAATTGCGGATTTCACTTGCTCCAAAACCTCTCTGTCATCCTCGCGGTTTTGAAGCTTATCGATTTTGTTCAACGCGAATAGATGCGTTATGTCACGGACGGATTCGATGATCGCTTGATCTTCATCTGTTATCTCCTCATTAACGTCAAGCATCACGACGACAATGTCGGCGTCAGACATCAAGCTCCGCGAGCGCGCGACGCCGATGCTCTCGACCATGTCTGTCGTATCACGCAAACCGGCGGTGTCTATCAGTGAGATCGGAATGTTATGAATCGTAAATCGTTCGTGAAGATGATCGCGGGTCGTGCCGGCGATTTCCGTTACGATCGCTCGTTCGCTGCCAAGCAACGCATTGAAAAGGCTAGATTTACCGACATTCGGACGGCCGACGATCGCCACACGCAAGCCATCGCGTATCAAGTGTCCGGCGCGAAACGTGTCGGCGAGTTTCGCGACATCGCAGGCAATGTCAGTCAAGCTTGTTCTCAAACGTTCAACCTGCGTCGCAGGCAGATCGTCTTCGACAAACTCAAGCGCCGATTCGAGCACGACGATAACATTCAGGAGTTCATCTTTTAGCGGCTGCAACTGACGTGAAAATTCGCCGCTCATTTGGCGCACGGCCTGGCGCGCCGACGCAGTTGTCTGCGCGTCGATGAGATCGCGGATCGCCTCGGCCTCGGCGAGATTGATTTGGCCGTTCGCGAGCGCGCGAAGAGAGAACTCTCCTGCCTCCGCCATTCGAGCGCCCGTGGCGAGACAAAGGTCGATGATTTGTCGCAACAAAACCGGCGAGCCGTGACAGCTGATTTCTATTACGTCCTCGCCGGTGAAAGAATGAGGCGCCTTGAAATAGGTGATAAGCGCCTCGTCGATCACCTCGCCCGATGTTGTATCTACAAGCTGCCTTAAATGTGCGGTACGCGGTCGTGGTGAAAAACTGCCCGCGGTTATCGACTGTGTAATTCGCAACGCACCTTGGCCGCTCAGACGCACGACGCCGATACCGCTGCGGCCCGTGGGTGTTGCTAGTGCGACAATCGTTTGAGGCATGATTTAAACAGGATATACAGGATGAACAGGATAGAAAAATTGAATCCTGTCTATCCTGCCCATCCTGTTTATTTGGAGCTTATTGCAAACGGACTTGAAGTCGCCGTTCGCGGCCGTCGCCGACAGACTCGGTAATGAGGTCGTCTTCTTGCTGAAGAGTGGTGTGGATGATGCGACGTTCGGTGGAATTTAGAACGCCAAAGGTAAATGCACGCCCGTTCTTGCGAACCTGATCCGCCGCGAATCGCGCCATCGCGTGCAGCTCTGCTTTGCGTGTCTGGCGAAACCCCTCAGCGTCAACGACAAAGCGATGCTCGCGATCCATCCCGCGGCCAAACGCCTGAAACAATACAGTTTCAAACGCATCGAGCAGCTCACCGTTTTCTGCCAGCGCCAAGTGCGAGTCCTCGCCGCTAAGATTCACCAAACAACCTTCGTCCGTCCACTCAGTAGAAACTGACAGATCAAACCCGAGCTGGCCGACGAGCTCGTCGAGAAAGACTTTCGCGTTTTCGCAATTTTCGTTCATATCCCTATGCGAGTTTCGGCTTTACCTGCTTTGCGCCTTTTGGGACCGTATCGACGATATCGGTGCCCGGCGGCGTGTTCGTTTTATTCAGACGATTAATAACCATCTGCTGGCCAAAACTCACTATGTTACCGAAAAACCAGTATAGCAAAAGTCCCGATGGCGCCGTCCACATCACCCACAGCATCATGACGGGCATTAGATACGTCATCATCTTTTGCTGCATCTGCTGTTCGGGCGTAACAGCCGCGGCCGTTGGCATTAGCTTCATCGAAAGGATCATCGACAGAGCAAAGGCGAACTCAAGGATGTGCCACGGGTCGGCGGCCGAAAGGTCGGGCAGCCAGAGGAACGATGTCTGGCGAACATCGACCGCGATCGTGATAGCCGTATAAAACGCGATCAGCAGCGGAAACTGCAACAGCATCGGTAAACAACCGCCGATCGGCAGCGCGTCCTTTGTCATCTTTAGCTGCTCCATCTGCAGCGCACGCATTTTTGGATCGTCGTTAGGCACGCCCTTCTTTTGCATTGCCTTGATCCTGTCCTGCAGCTCTTTCATCTTCGGTGCGTTGCCGGACGCCTTCTTAAAAGATTTCGACTGCGACCACCTGAGCGGAAACAGCAGCATGTAAAACAAAAACGTGAAAGTTATGATCGCGACGCCGTAGTTTTGCGTGAGGCCGTTAAAGAAATTTAATGCATAAAGGATCGGTATCGACAGCGGACGCGTCAGCCAACGCAGCCACCAATAGTTGCTGAAATTTATGAGATCGACGATCGAGACCGCACGGCCGTCCGCGGCCTTTATCGAGCTGCTTAGATCATTAAGAAGAAAGTAGTCTTTCGGCCCCGTAAAAATTTTCGTAACCGAGCCGTCGCCCGGGATCGGCATAAAGGCGGTCACGAGATGGCGCGTCTCGGTTTTCTTCGGGCTGCGGATCACCCAATTGAATATGCTGTCGTAGACCGGTTCGATATCGACGTCGTACTTCGATGCCTTGTAGTCGGTCGACGAGACGGGCGACGCCGGTATCGCAGCCATCGCAAAATACGCATCGCTCATCCCAACCCAGTCGATGTTGCCCTTGTCGCTGAGCTTTGCCTGTCCGCTGGCGTCATACTCGAATGAGTAATTGCCCCAATGTCGAACGATGTCGCCGTCCTTTGCGATCACGGCTTCAGCTTCGGTTTGATAGATCGTGTGATAGTTGATCGCGTGGTCGCCGATGCTCGCGCCGATGGCGAGCGACGTGTTTGCGATCGGCTGGCCGTTTTGCTTTGCGGTAACGGCAAGGTCAGCCACGTAGCTGTCGCCACGGAAAACAAACGACTTTTTTACTTCGACGCCGTTATCGCTAAGAAGCGAAAACTCGATCTGCTTTTCTTCGCCTGCGGCTAGATTGATAGCGTCGTCGCCCACCGAGATCTGGTAATTGCGATCATTGAGCGCGGTGTTCAGGTTTTGGTCGGGCGTGATGAGCCTAAACGGCAGTTCTCGGGGCTGCTGCTCGAGTGCTTTTTGCGAGATCAACTGCAGAGGTTTTTTGTTTTCGCCGCTCGAACCATCCGCGTAGATCTGATATTCACTCTTTGGTGACTTGTTTTTTATGATGATCCAACTCGTCGCGAGTGCCCCTTTTGAGTCGAGCGTTACCTCGTAAAGCGGGGATTTTATAGTAATGGTGCGGCTTGGCGTCGTGTCGGGCGCTTGAGTCGCGACTTCGGGCTGAGCGGGCTGCGGCGCCGGGGTCGCGGCCGCCGTGTTTGTATTTGCAGCAGTATTGGCCTGCGTTGCGGTGTTTGAGTTGGTGTCGACCGGCGGTTTTGGTGCAAAAAAATACTGCCAGCCGAACAGCACGGCCATCGACAGGATGGCGGCTATCAAAAAACGTCCTTGATTACCTTGTTTATTATTTTCCACTTCTTAGCACTAAATAACCGGATCGTGTCCGCCCCTGCAAAATGGCTGGCAGCGTAAGATACGTCTTAGACCGAGCCACATGCCCTTGAGCGTTCCGTATTTCTCGATCGCTTGCCGTGCATATTCCGAACAAGTCGGCTCAAATCGACACGCCGGCGGCAGGAACGGCGAAACAACCGCCTTGTAAACACCCAAAATGTCGAGGACGAGAAACTTCATAAAAGCCCTGCCACAGAGTTCACCGAGAGTTTAGAGAACACAAGACCCAATTTACTAGGCCTTTCGAGTGATCTCTGTGTTCTCAGTGGCTATTCTCCCAACGATCTTCTTAAACTCCGCAAGCGGCTTGTCGAGCTTTGTATGCAGCAGGGCTCGACGTGCGTTGAGCACCCAATCATAACGCTGGATCACGTTATCGAGTTCCGCTCGGCTCAATCTAAAACTCTCGCGCAACAGGCGTTTGCAGCGATTGCGGTCCACAGCCTTGCCGATGGCCTTTTTTGTCGCCGTCACGCCGACGCGATGGACGCTGCGATTATTCGGCAAAATGAAAACCGTCATAAAACGGCCCTCTATCCGCGTTCCTTGCTCGTAAACACACAGAAACTCGGCGCGTTTTAGCAGCCGAGCTTCGCGAGATAAAGAAAATCTTAATAATGCTGAACGGTTAGCCGCTTGCGACCCTTCGCGCGACGGCGTTTTATCACCGCTCTGCCGTTCTTCGTCGCCATCCGGGCACGAAACCCGTGCTTTTTGGCGCGGCGGCGGTTGTTTGGTTGAAACGTTCTCTTCGGCATACTTGCTCTCCACGATGTATCACTTTCTTGAGAGAAAGCGAAAACGTAGAGTTTACGCGCGCCAGAAGCCCGTTGTCAAAGCAAATTCTGAATAATAGGCAGCTTAAAACTGGTAACTAATAACTGCCAATTGTCGTCTGGCGGTCAGATATCAATATCCCTTATTTCCGTGGAGATCAGTCTGACTGCCGCAACATACAACCCGTGCTCTTGCTCCAAAATCCTCGCTGACAGCGTCTCGAGCGTGTCGTCATCGACTCGCTCGACCTCTCGCTGCAATATCACCGGGCCGTGGTCGAGCAGTTCGTCGACATAGTGGACCGTGCAGCCTGTAATTCGGGCACCTGCGTCAAAAGCCTGTTTTTGGGCATCGAGACCCGGAAATGCTGGCAGCAAGCTCGGGTGAATGTTGATGATCTTGTTTGGAAAAGCCTGAATAAAGATCGGCGAGAGGAGCCGCATATAACCCGCGAGGCACACAAGCTCAACGTCGTGTTTGATCAGCACGCTAATTATCTCGGCGTCGTGCTCCTCACGCGTGCGACCCTTTCGCTCGATCACCGCGGTTTCAACACCTCGCTCGTGAGCCTTAGCCAAACCGGCGGCATCAGCCTTGTCGCTAATAACCACCACAACGCGCGAGTGAGGGATCTCACCGCTTTTCACCGCATCGACGATCGCCGTCATGTTCGAGCCGCGGCCTGAGATCAAAATTCCAATGTTCATCTAATAGAGAAACTTCAAAACGGCGTATGAATTTGCGTCAAATATCACATCCGGCAGCTTCGGGTCCTGAACGTACTCGACCCGGTTGAGCCTGTCGGGCTCGGTCAGCTTCGATTTGCCCACCTGAAACCCGGCAACGGTCGTCTCGGCGATCACCCACGGTTTTTGGTTCCACGTAAAATCGAGCTTGTTGTCATTTACAAATGCGCCTTGCGGGACGGCGACCGTGATGTGCTGAGGACAATATAGGAGTATGTATTCCTCGCCGATCTGTTCGAGCAGGCTGGCGAGCAAAATCGACTTGTTACTGCAATCGCCGTTTCGCGTCATCAGTGTTTCGTTTGGCCGCTTTAGCGTCTCTTGGCCGCCGAGCGCTTCGGCAAAACTGTACTCGATCTCGTTAGCGACAAAATCGACGAGCCGCTGGATCCTCGCTTCCCGATTCTCGCCGGCGTCTTTTAGCAACTCGTCGCTCAGACGCTTTAGCGATGGTTCGTTTGGCCTCGCGACCATGATGCCGTGATTCGCAAAAATATACTGCCGTTCGTCGCGCCTCGCGCTCGCCTGCGTCATCATCTTGCCACCGTAAACCTGCGAGTTATTTGTGAGGTTTAGCAGCTCGGCAAGACTCGCGGTGTAATTTACGTTTTTATACGCGAAGCTTACGCTCTGATCAGCCGGGATCTTTACGTTGTCGAGTTTCGTTCGAAACAATCTCGTCGTACCGCTCGCATAAGACGAAAGTTTATAATTACCCAGTTCCATGCGGCCGTCTTTTTCTTTTGCAAATTCGAGCCGCGCGGGGTTATAGAAATATTTGGCGACAAAGTCATTGAACTCCTGCTCTTCACTTTCAGGATAAGTAAAATACGCATCGTTATCGCGGCGGTTGAATGTCTCAAGCCGCCCTTTGCCGAGTATCTGCTGGCGAAACTCATCGCCCGTAAATCGCGAATAGTCAAGCAGCAAAACCGTGTTGTCGCGAATTTCCTCGGCGAGTATCTGCTCCGCCGTCATCTTTGTCGGCGAGTTGTATAGGAACAACGCATACGCGCCGCCGCAAAGCACGACGAGCGCGATCGCACCGATGACCCACTTTACCGGGTTGATGTTGCGTTTTGTTTGAGACTCAAAAAGATCACCCGATGGCATAAATCAATTAATCAATACCGGTTTGTCACCGTCTACAACCTGTCCGATCTTCCTGCATTCAACGACCTCGCCGCAAACCGAGTCCGCGTCAGCGGCCGAACAAATAACAACCATCCCGACGCCCATGTTAAATGTACGGAACATTTCTTGATCAGCGACATTGCCTAGCCGCTGCATCATGCCGAAGATCGGCGGCTCTGGCCACGAGCCGCGCGTTATCTCGACCGCGACGCCGTCGGGCAAGATTCTCGGAATATTCTCCAAAAAGCCGCCACCCGTAATGTGCGCGAGACCCTTGATCACGGATAGGCGGACGCCCTCATCGGCAGTTTCTTTTTCCAACAAGGGGCCGATCTCGGGCAGGAATGATGAATGCGTCGCGAGCAGCGCTTCACCGACGGTCGTACCGAGTTCTTCTATATATGAATCGACTTTGTAACCGCCGATCTCGAAAAACAATTTCCGAGCGAGCGAGTAGCCGTTTGTCTGCAAACCCGTCGACGGCAGACCGAGCACAACGTCGCCGGGCACGATTCGCTTGCCGTCGATCACACTTTTCTTATCAACAATGCCGACGATAAAGCCCGCGAGGTCGTATTCCCCTGTTGGATAAAAGTCCGGCATCTCAGCCGTTTCGCCGCCGAGCAATACGCAGCCGTTCTCGAGGCACGCTCGTGCCATGCCTTCAACGACCGAGGCTGTGACGTCCGGTTCAAGTTTTCCGGTCGCAAAGTAATCAAGAAAAAAGAGCGGCCGCGCCCCCTGCACCAAAATGTCGTTGACACAATGGTTTACAAGATCGGCGCCGACGGTGTTGTGAATTCCGGTCTCGAACGCAAGCTTCAATTTCGTCCCGACCCCATCCGCCGACGCGACCAAAATAGGTTCACTCATGTCGGGAAACGCGCCGGCAAACATCCCGCCAAAGCTGCCGATCTCGGTTAGGGTGCGCTCATTAAATGTCGATCGGGCGTACTCGCGTATCTTTGCGACCGCCAGATTTGCGTTGTCGATCGAGACGCCCGCGTCGGCATATGAAATGCTTGGCTTCATAAGAAAATCAGATTATATTCTCTCGCCGTTTACTTTGCGAACTTTGCGGCACCCGCTCCGGCAAGTTTCACGCCAAAGCCGCAAAGGAGCTAAACCAAACTCAACGCGTTGACTATTGACGACATTCACGTTTAGCATCTTCTTTAATGAGCTTTACATTGATAGATCAGGGCAGCGAAGGATTCGAGTTCCCGGCGAACGTTTGGAACTGGAAGGCTGCCGTCGAGGTCATCCGCAGCCTCGACATCGTCGATGAGGGCGCGATCAGGCAGATGAGCTACAACGCAACCGGTGTCGAGATCGGTGCAGACGACGCTCACGAGATAGGCTCGCGTATAAAAAAGGAAATTCTAAAAAAGGTTACGACCGGCAAGCGCATGTTCGCCGATCTCTCCGTAACGGACGCACCCGACGACAAGACCCTGTATCGTGACCGGGACGAAGAGTGGAAGAATTACAGCGTCACGCATGAATGGCTCACCGAGTTTGCGGATTTTTGCCTTAGATCAAAGGGCTTTCGGGTCTTTTAGATAAAACTAACCTCTTGGGCTTTTAAAACGACGCTAACTAATATGAAAAGGAGTTTTCTTTTTGCCGCATTCCTGCTCATCTTTGCAGTAACCCGTTTGCCGGCCCAGTCGGCGCCCGACGCGGGTGAGCTGACAAAGATGCTTAACGAATTCCTCGCCGGCGCCGGCCGCAATGACGCGAGTGTTCACGACGGCTTTTGGGCGGACGATCTAATCTATACACGATCGGCGGGCGCTCGCATCAATAAAGAAGAGTTGATGAAAGGTGTTCGCTCAGCACCGGCCCCAAAACCGACCGACCCCGTGACCGTTTACACCGCCGAGGACATCCGGATTCAGCAATACGGCGACGCGGCGATAGTTGCTTTCCGCCTGGTGAGCACAACGACAAGATCCGACGGCACAAAAACAGTCGGCAATAACCTAAACACAGGCACCTTCGTAAAACGCAACTCCAAATGGCAGGTCGTCGCGTGGCAATCAACCATTGTTCCCGACCCAAACGCTAAACCTGCGACAGCGTCGAGTGCACCGGCCCCAACAAAATCCGGCATCCGCGTTTATCATCGCAATTCGCGTGGCGGTTGCTATTACCTGAACTCCCGCGGCAGCAAAGTCTACGTCGATCGCAACCGCTGTAAATAGAATTATCTGCAAGTTTCTCCGCGGCAGGCGTTCTTTCGCGCGCAGTGTTGATGTGAAATGGCAAAAACTCGTTATCTATCGGGTTCGCGCAGAAAGACGTTTCTCGTCATCCGGCTGTGTGATGTCTGCTGGCGGACAGCTCGAGTCCGCGATTCAGGTGCCCATTACAAAAACAGGGCAAGGAGAAAAAATGAGAAGATCAATCTTAATATCTACACTACTAGCCGCAAGCGTCGCGGTCCTCGGCGCCTGCGACCCGAAAAGCGATGTTCCAAACAAGCCGACAGCGACGCCGACACCGGTCGCAACGGCTTCACCGGCCGCCTCGCCGTCAGCCTCGCCGGCTAAGACCGACGACGTCAAAAAGGACGGGGTTAAAACCGACGGCAAGAACGTCAATGGCAACATAAATAAAGAGGTTAAGGAGGTAAAACCGGCCGAAACGCCAAAGGCCAAGTAAGCCGTCCTCTTATGTCGTCCTAATCAAGGCGGGCCACGATGGCTCGCCTTTTCGCTTTTTCACGAACTTTTGCCGTAAAATTAGCGTTTGCACTCTCAGCATCAACTTCTTTTGGAGCATTAATATGAAAAAAGTAGGCTTTTTGATCTTCGTAGCGGCGTTGGTTGTGGGCTTTATCGCGGCAAATGCATCGTCGATCGGGCGTCTTAGCGACCGGCCGTTTAATATGACCTTTAACTTTGGCGGTGTAAAGGGTTCCGGCAATTCGGTGTCAGAGAACCGCGATCTCGACGGTTTCAGGGGCGTAGACGTCAGCAGCTCGTTCGAGGTCGTCATCACTGCACAAAAGGATTTCAGCGTGACGGTCGAGGCAGATGACAATATTCTGCCGCTTATCGAGACCGAGGTTCGTCGCGGCGTGCTCAATATCGAATGCTCAAGACGCGTTTCACCAAAAACCCCTATGAGGATCCTGATCTCCGCTCCTGATATCGACGATGTTGAAACGTCAGGCGCGGCCAACGTAACCCTTAACTCGATCAAAAACTCGAAGCTCAAAATCGATTCGTCAGGAGCGTCGCGGGTTTTTGTGACCGGTGAAACGAGCAAACTGCTTATTGAACTCAGCGGTGCGACAAAGGTCGACGCGGAGGCCTTGCTCGCCGAAACGGCAAATATTGAGACAAGTGGTGCGAGTCAAGCGTCTGTGAATGTTCTCAACAGTCTCAGAACCGACGCGTCCGGTGCGAGCAAGATCACCTACTCGGGTAATCCGCGCGATCTGAACACAAAAAAGAGCGGAGCGGCCAGCGTTTCGCCTCAATAGACTCGTTAAGTTTCAACCGACTCGGTCCTCACGCCCATAAGTCGATTATCTTTGTCGCGACCGACGACAAAGATGTCTTTTCTAATTCGTCCGAGTTTAAGAACCTGTAATTGTTTAAGATTGTTCTCCAGCGTCCTCTTCAACGCCAGAAATTTTCGTGCTCTTTCCTTTTCTTTTTCTCCGTGCCAATCCTTCGCACCCGTCAGCCGCTCAAAAAAAATATTGAAATCGATCTGTTCGATCTTCTCATTGGCCTTTGCTGAAAGACGAAACAGTGTTACCTCCCGCTCTTCTTCTCCGGTAAGGTCGCTCACAAAGGCGGTCATCGGCGCGTCTTGTTCACTGATATAGATCAGGTCATCACAGACGCGCGAAATTTCAGATAGAATTTTGTTTCGCATAAAGAATCTTTTTTCAAAAAAAAGAAAAATATTTTCACTTTTTTGACACGTTTTTGAGTGAAAAACTGTTCGATTTCTTAGTCTATCACTTTCGAAAACCGACTCGAATTGTTGTCTAAAAGGAAGTTAAATTCGTATTACAAACAAATTTTTTTTGCTGTGGATTTCGATTTGCGCAAGGGGTGTTTTCATGTTAGCCTGTTATCCGTTTCCAAAAACAGAGTTGTTGTAACCTGTTGAAAGTAAATGGCTTAATGCAACACATTAGGTTTTATACGATTCTGTTTTTTACGTGTGGAAAACGTTGTGGATAATGTCGTCGAATAAACTTCCCCCGGCGCGACAAACTCTAAAAAGTAAAACGTCTTCGACACGCGCGCGTTGACTAGACGCGGAAACAAAATTTTGCATAACACGAGTGGCGGCTCGATGTAAGCGCCTTTATAAAGATCTTGAAAACTCTTTCTATACAAAATTCTATTTGGGACGATGTGCTGATCGGCATTCAGCCGCACGTCAATTCCGATGTGTTCAACACCTGGTTTCGTCCGATTCGATTTGTCGAGGCCGACGATAACACGCAGACGATAACGTTGCGCGCCGGCAGCGTGACAAAAGATTGGGTGTGTAAGAACTACGACGACCTCTTGAACGAAGTGTTGAAAAAGACCGGTCGCTTCAACCACACCATCGAATGGGAGATCGAGGCAGAAGACAACTCTCGGCCGCGGTTCGACGAGGACGAACCCGATTCGCTCGTTTTCTCAACCGCGCGCAGCACATCATACGCCGGCGGCGGGTCTCACTTTATCGACATCGAGCCGGTTGAAGAAAGTTTGAATCCGAAATACACATTCGAAAAGTTCGTCGTCGGTTCGTGCAACCAGTTTGCACACGCCGCTGCAAAGTCGGTCGCGGAGATGCCGGGCACGAGCTACAATCCGTTTTTTATTTATGGCGGCGTCGGTCTTGGCAAGACTCACTTGATGCATGCCATCGGCCACTCGATCAAAACGCAAAATCCTCACTTGCGCGTCACCTACATCACGTCCGAGCGGTTCATGAACGAACTGATCAATGCAATTCGTTTTAACAAGACGCCCGGCTTTCGCGACAAGTATCGATCGATCGATGTGTTGCTGATGGACGATGTGCAGTTTTTCGCCGGCAAAGAGAGAACACAGACAGAGTTTTTTCACACATTCAATGCTCTGCACAACGCGCAAAAACAAATTATTGTCACGAGCGATTGTCCGCCGCGCGGCATACCGACGCTTGAAGAGCGGCTGCATTCGCGTTTCGAGTGGGGACTGATCGCCGATCTCGAGCCGCCAGATCTCGAAACAAAAGTCGCTATCCTAAAACGCAAGGCCGATCTCGACGGCATAGATCTACCCGATGAGATCGCGATCTATATCGCGGGCAAGGTAAAGAGTAATGTGCGCGAGCTTGAGGGTTCTCTTGTCCGTCTAGTCGCAATAGCATCATTAAGAGGCGTTGCGATCTCAAGGGCGTTGGCTCAAGAGGCGATGAAGAACTTTATCGACGGCGAACGGCCCATGGGCGTGACGATCGATCGTATAGCCCGGGCCGTGGCGGCAAAATACGACATGACGGTCGACGAGATGAAGGCAAAGAACAACTCTCGTGCTGTCGCCATGCCGAGGCAAATTGCCATGTATCTGTGTAAAAAGCTGACGCGAAACAGCTTTCCCGAGATCGGTCGCGAGTTTGGTGGTAAGCATCACACGACCGTTATGCACTCGGTGGACAAGATCGAGACTTTAGTGCAAAAGGATCGTAATTTCCACAGCGAGATCGACGAGTTAATTGAAAGTATTTGCAATTAAATACTGGTATTTGATAGGGAAATGATGATTGTCGGTTTTCCACACCAACACAGATCGTTGCGTCGTATTAAGACGTTTATTGACAATCTTTAGCTTTATGTTTTCCACTTTTCATCAGCAGGTTCTGCGATGAGCTTGTGAATATAGGTGGAAAACTATCGGGATCGCGTTATTGTGAAGGTCGACACTTTTTTCCACAGACTTTTCCACAACGGCCTGTGGAACGAAAAACATCGATTTTTTAAGAACTTATGCAGGTTTTGCACAAATTCACAGGCACTATAAAAACTATATATATAAATAAGTTCTTATTTAATTCTTAGTAGTAAAGCGTGTATAATGTCAGAAACTGAGTTTCACACGTGAAATAGAAAAAGAGCAGGAGTCGGGTAAATCATGGAATTCAAAATTAATCAGAGCATTCTCAAAGAGGAATTGGGCTTTATTCAGGGCGTCGTTGAGCGAAAGACGACGATACCGGTGCTTTCAAACATACTGATCGAGTCGATTGGCGAAAACGAGATCCGCATCGTCGGCACAGATCTCGATTGCACGATCCGCTGCGACGCCGAGGCCGAGATCATCTCGCCGGGGTCGATGTGCGTACAGGCGCGAAAGCTGTTTGACATCGCTCGCGTGCTCGCTCCGGGCGACGTGCATTTCAAAAAAGAGGATAACGACTGGGTGACGATGAAGGCGGGCCGCGCAAATTACCGCCTCGCCGGCGTCAGCCGCGACCAGTTTCCCGAGATTCCGCAGTTCAAGTCGACGCCGATGAAGCTCTCGGCCGAGATATTCGGCTTTTTTATCCGCAACACAGTGTTTGCGATCACAAACGAACAGTCGCGATTTACACTCTCGGGAGCCAAATTCATCGTCGGCGACGGCACTGCAAAAATGGTCACGACCGACGGCCACCGCCTCGCGTATGTCGAGCGTGCGATCGATGACAAGGATGCCGTGATGGACACGCTGATCCCGAAAAAGGCGTTGATGGAGCTCGTCAAACTCTCTCGCGGGGCCGGCGATGTAGCGTTTGGCGAGGACACTAACCACATCTATTTCGAGACCGAGGGGCGGCTGCTGATCACGCGAAAGCTAACCGGGCAGTTCCCAAATTACGAGATGGTCATGCCAAAGGACAACGATCGTGTTGCAACCTTTGACCTAGACGAGATGCGAAACGCGGTTCGCCGCATGGCTCTGATCGCCGACGAGCGAAACCGCTCTATTCGGCTCACAGTTCGCGAGGGCGAGGTCGAGATCTCGGCCCAGTCGAGCGAGCAGGGTGAGGGCAACGAGGTCGTCCAGGCCGATTACAAGGGCGAGGAAGTGCAGCTAGGCTTTAACTGGCAATACCTGCTCGAATTTCTGACAAATGTCGGTTCCGCCGAGATGATCGCCGCCGAGGCCGTGAGCGACGGAGCGAGCGAGGGAGCGAGTGAGCGAGTGGGCGACGGTAAAAAAACGGACAAGACGGCCGCCGCAACGGCACCGGCACGCGAATCCGCCGCACCGGTTCGCATTGCCTTCGAATTCAAGGACCCCAACGCCCAAACCCAAATGTCCATCGCCGGCGAGAGCATCTACGACTACAAATACATCGTCATGCCGCTGAGGATATGATCTTAGTTAAGGTGGTTGAGCGAACATATTGTTGAAGTCAACAATATGTTCCGTTTTGACTCATATTGAGAGGCACTCCGACTACGTTAGTGATATGCCTGAAAATAGCTCGGAAATCCTTATTTATCAAGCCCCTGACGGCATAACCAAAGTTGATGTCGTTGTTGAGGACGAAACGGTTTGGCTTAATCAAAGCCAATTGACCGACCTCTTTCAAACAACCAAGCAGAACATAAGTCTTCACATCAGAAATATTTTTGAAGAAGGCGAGCTAGTCGAAAATTCAGTTGTCAAGGAATACTTGACAACTGCCCGGGACGGCAAAAGATACCAGACACAGTATTACAACCTCGATGTAATTATCTCAGTAGGTTACCGCGTAAAATCGCATGTTGGCACGCATTTCCGCCAGTGGGCCACGCAGCGGCTTCGCGAATACATAATCAAAGGATTCACTCTCGACGATGAACGCCTCAAAGAAGCTCGCAGCAGCTATTTTGACGAACTGCTTGATCGCATTCGCGACATTCGTAGCAGCGAAAAGGTTTTTTATCGCAAGGTCTGTGACATTTTTGCGACAAGCATCGACTACGACCCGAAAACCAACATGAGCCACGAGTTTTTCGCTACCGTTCAGAACAAATTCCATTACGCGATTCACGGGCACACGGCGGCTGAACTCATTAAGTTAAAGGCAGATGCAGCAAAGCCACTTATGGGGCTGACGAATTTCCCCGGAACAAAACTTAAAAAAGAAGACGTTACGGTTGGAAAAAACTATCTTGACGAAAACGAATTGAAACAGCTAAACCTGATCGTTAACCAATATCTCGAATTCGCCGAACTTCAGGCGATGAGACGCAAACCGATGCGCATGGCCGACTGGATCGAAAAACTGCACGGCTTCTTGACGCTAAATGAACGCGAAATACTGACAAACGCGGGAAAGATCAGTAAAGAGGCCGCCGATAGTCATGCGCTTGCAGAATACGAAAAATTCCGAACCGCTGAAGCGAAGCGGCTTGCAGAAAGTGAAGACGAATTGGACAAAGCGATGAAAAGAATAAACCCCAAGAAATATGCATAGCCGGCGAGAGCATCTACGACTACAAATACATCGTCATGCCGCTGAGGATATGAGCTGAACAAGACACGGAGGTAATTGATAATGGAAGTAAGAAGGCATCGTCTAGGACTAATCGAGGTTCCAGATTCACTATGGTCAATGTCTGGTGATCAAATAAAGAAAAATCTCATTCGAGATGGAGGAAAGATACAGAAGATTGTCCAAGCACTCGCGGGACCAGGCCGTTATAAAGCAGCTCAAGCGGTAATCCTTACACATCCTGAATTCGAGGAAGTCGAAGAGTTACATGGTAGCCCAATTACGAAGTACCATTGCGAGTTTTCGAATGTGGACGGTGATGGTTCATTAAAACGCAGCTCAATGATTCGCATTGATCAGGATAACGGAATGATTAACAGGGCATCCGCAAGTTAAGACCAATTGCGTTCAGAAATGAGTTGAGCCTCGTTTACGAGGCTTTCCGGATCGGCACATAGCCACGTGCTTTAGCTCGTGGTCGGAATTGCCAAATGAATTTCAGCCCGTTTCAACGGGCTTACTGGTCGGCGGCTTAAGCCAAAGAGAGAAGGACGTTGAAACGCCCTTTCTTTCATTTCCGATCATCGACCACGCCGTGAACGACGTTGGCTAAGCGCCGCGAAAGGCGGGAAGGCCGCTTAAGCAGCCTCAAATAAAAACTTACCTGGTGTACTTACTCGCCGAGCGGAAAAGCTATGCTTTTCCATCGTTGTTCCAAAAACCACGGCGGCTGTGCCGCCAGTCGCGGCGTAGCCGCTCAGAGGGTTTTTTGAAACCTGCGGGAAAGCGCAGGTTCTGGCACAAACGACGTGCCAGTGTTGCAGATACTGCAACCGCCCCGCTCGGCGACTATGCAACGGTCGTTTCGATCTCGACTTTGATCGCTCGCCACTTACCTTGTAAAAATCTGAAAACACTCAGACCGCAGCGGGCCATGTGGACCCGTTAAGGAACAACCACGACGACGCCGAACTGCGTAAAATGTTTGTCGAATGCGAAGGCGGAGGTAATGCCGGAACTCTCCATAACCGCCTTGCTTGTGCAATCTGTAAAACTCCATTCCTTATCGCTAAACTGCTGAAAAACATCCCACGCACGCGCAATGTCGTTTTCGGATAGCCGATAAACGACCGCCAACTGACCGTCGAAAAAGTTCGTGCCGAGCGAGATCGCCCGCCTGTTTTCGCCTCTCGCCCGTAGCAGCGTCAAAGTTTCGTCAACAATGTAATCAGTGGTGAATAAGACTTCGTTATTACTTTGCAGCCACTCGGCGGCTTTGTCGTGGTTGGGATCGGTTGGGACAATAGAAGCGAACCATGCGCTCGTGTCAACAAAGATCATGGAAGTTATTTGGGATAAAGGACTTGATCGTGGTCTCGGCCGGAAAATCCGTTCTCGCCGCCCTCGATTGGAAGTTTGGCGATCTCGTTCAAAATCTCACGCGACCTTTTTGGATTATGTTGTGTTTTGTCGAGCAGGATCATCTCGACCTCTTCGCCGTTATTGAGCTCGACTTTCTCAAGCGGGCGAAACACGCCATTTTCAAAAATTGCAGGAATGGTGTGGCTCATAATTACGATTCAGATTGTAACACAGTAACGCAACCTAAATTTTGTTATGCAGCGGGAGCAACTCCAACGTTCGTCCCCGTCAGGGACGGATGCGTTTAACCAACATTACCCGGCGTTTCACCCCGGACTATTATCTTTGTCACCTTCGGCGACCAGAACACGCACTGCTTTGACCGCAGATACTGCGGGTGTATGCTTGGCGCTATGGACAAGCTTGATTATTCGGACCTCGACGCCGAGATTATTGACATTACTCCTCAACGGAAGCGGCGAGGCGGCTGGATCAAGTGGTTTCTCGCGGGAGCATTGCTGCTCGTGTTTGTTCTTGTTACCGGCGTCAGCGTCTATACAGAGGCGTTGTGGTTTGGTTCGCTTGGTTTCGGCGCGCGTTTTTGGTACGTGTTCGCACTGGGCTGGATACTATTTGCCGTCTTCGCGATTTTGACAATTGCGATATTGCGCGGCGGTTTTTACATCCTCGAACGCCTTTTTGGCGCCGAAATACTGAAGCCCCGCAAGATCGTCGTTAACAAACAAGTACTCGACCTCAGTTTCGCACGATTTTTGCGCCCGCTCAGTTGGATCGTCGCACTTGTCTTCGGCATCGGCTTTGGGCTCAGCCTCAGCGGCGATTGGAACACATGGGCGCTCTATCTGCATCAAGGCGCCACATCCACCACCGATCCGATCTTTGGCAAACCCATCGGTTTCTATCTCTTCACGCTGCCGATATATAACAAACTCGCCGCGTGGCTGACGACTCTCTCACTTGTGCTGCTTGTCGCGGCGGCTTTGTACGCCCTTTTGTCCACCGTGCCGGAGCGGTCGATAACCGATGAAAAAGATACCAAGTTCAGCGGCTTCGGGACCCGCGGATATGCTGCGGTTTCGGCCGCGCTGGGTGCGTTGCTGATAATGGTAGCCTGGCAGACGATGCTGTCGCGATACGCGTATTTATGGACCGATCATTCATCGTTTACCGGCGTTACATACACCGAGGATAATTACCTGCTGCCCGGCCTCGCTGCCGTGACAATCGCGCTCTTTGTTGCCGCGATCATTCTGTTTGTAAATGCGTTCACAAAAAAGGGCGGACGATTGTTCGTTGTTGCTCTCGGCCTCCCGATCGTCGTGTATGTTGTCGCGGTAATAATTATCCCGGCGTATGTACAGAGTTTTATCGTCAAGCCGAATGAGCTCGGCCGCGAAACCCCATACATAGAACACAATATCGCCGGAACGCGCTCGGCGTTTAATATCGAGAACGTCGAGGCCCGCGATTACCCCGCAGACATCACGCCGGATGCGCTCGATCTTGCTGCGAACCGCAGCACGCTCGCGAACATTCGTCTCTGGGATTGGCAGGCGCTTCAGGACACGTTGCGGCAGATACAAGAGATCCGCACCTACTACGATTTTCCGGATGTCGACGTCGACCGGTATCGTGTGGGAGGCGAGATGCGACAGGTGATGATCGCGACGCGCGAGCTGGACGTTAACAAGCTGCCCGAGCAATCACGCAACTGGATCAACGAACGCCTTGTCTATACACACGGCTACGGCGTGACGATGAATTCGGTAAACGAATTTACGAGCGAGGGCAAGCCGCGTTTTCTCATCTCAAACATCCCGCTTGAAACGAGCGGCGACGTAAAAGTCACGCGGCCGGAAATTTACTTTGGCGAGAGCACTAATACGAACGTTTATGTTAATACCCGTCAGCAGGAGTTTGACTACCCGCAGGGCGAGAACAACAGCTACTCGACCTACGAGGGCGATGGCGGCTTTGCGGTCGGCAGCGGACTTCGCCGGTTTGCGATCGCGTGGGCAACCGACGACCTCTCAAAGCTGCCCTTTTCAGATGACGTAACGTCGGAAAGCCGCGTGCTGATGCACCGCAACATAAACGATCGCATCGCTCGCGTTGCTCCGTTTCTGACCCTGGATGACGACCCGTACATCGTTGTCAACGCCGACGGGCGCCTGTTCTGGATGGTGGATGCATATACACGCGCGAGCCGCTATCCGTATTCGCGGCATTACAATCTCGGCGGCATACGCGTTAACTACGCGCGCAACAGCGTTAAGGTGACGATCGACGCCTATACCGGCGCCGTCGCGTTTTATGTTTTTGACGAATCGGACCCGATCGTTACTGCGTGGCGAGCGGCGTTTCCAGAGCTTTTTAAACCGGCCGCGGAGATGCCCGCGGGACTTCGCACCCACGTTCGCTATCCCGAAACGCTCTTTAAAACGCAGGCTGATGTTTTCGGCCTTTACCACACGACAAACCCGGCGATGTTTTTCGGCCGCGAAGACGTGTGGAGCGTTGCCCGCGATGCTCAGTCGGCGTCCGACGACGGCGGGGCGAAACCCGGCGGCCAACAGCAGCCTGCCGCGCTCGAACCCTATCAAGTATTGATGCCGCTCCCCGGTGAAGGGAGCGAGCCGGAATTCGCCCGCATTCTGCCCTTCACGCCGGGCAATCGCAATAACATGATCGCGTGGATGGCGGGCCGTGCCGACGGCGACGCTTACGGCAAGCTGCTTGTTTATAATTTCCCACCGTCGCGCGTGATCGACGGGCCGCTCCAGATCGAAGCCCGCATCGACCAGGACGCTCAGATCGCCTCGCAGATCACGCTCTGGAACCAGCAAGGCTCAAAGGTCAAACGCGGCAATCTCATCATAATGCCGATCGGCACGGGACTGCTCTTTGTCGAGCCGATCTACCTCCAGGCTGTCCGCAGCCCGATGCCTGAGCTTCGCCTTGTCGTTCTCGCCACTCAGGAGCGGCTCGTTTACGCCGAAAATTTCGAGGCAGCGCTCGCTCAATTATTGGGCCAGCCGCAAAAAGCGACCGCTAAACAAACCGATGACAACAAGCCGGGCGAGACGCCCCCGGCGGCATCAGCAAACGAGCTGATAAAACGCGCCGCCGAGACCTTTGCCGAATACCAGCGGCTCACTGCGACGGGCAAACTCGGCGAAGCCGGCCAAAAGCTCGACGAGCTCAAGCGGATCCTCGACCAATTGCAAAGCGGGGCAAAATAGGCCGATCGACACGCTAGGCAGCCGTCGTTTCGATCTCGACCTTGATAGAGCGCCATTTGCCCTGCAGAAACCTAAACACACTCAAACCGCAGCGGGTCATGTGGCCGGCGAGGATCGCGAGCCATATGTGGATGGGTCCGAGGTGGCTGACTTGCTTTATGACGAAGCAGATGCCGAGCGGCACGACGACTTGCGAGATGATCGAGATATACAGCGGGCTTTTTGTGTCGCCCGTGCCTTGCAGACCGCCGGTGTATGTCAGAGCGACCGCGATAAACAGTCCCGAGAAGGCGAGCACGCGCAGCAGTTGAACACCTATGTCGACAGCCGTGGGGTCGGTCATGCCAAATACAGCTAACAACTGAGCGGGGAAGAAAAAGTAAAAGATCCCGAGAAATGTCGCTCCGGCAAGGCCGAATCGCGCGGCGGTGTTTACGGCTGAGAATGCGCGATCGGGTTGTTTGGCACCGAGGTTTTGTCCCGCGACGGCCGCTGACGCGCCCATCAGGCCGTTCGACGACCACGTTACGAGCAAAAACAGTTGACCGTACGCGAGCGCGTAAGCGGCTTGCGCGGCGGCGCTGTTCTCAAGCGTGCCGATAAAGTAGAGCATCAAAAGACCGCCGATGTTCATCGCGATTCCCTGAATGCCGGCGGGCAGGCCAAACTTAAAGAGCGATCTGATCAGCTTCCAATCCGGGCCCCAACCTTGTCCACGAGGAAAATGCACGACCCAGCCGCCGCTCCAGAGTTTGTAGATCGCGTATAGCCCGACGGTTCCTGCCGCGATACTCGAACCCATCGCCGAGCCGACCGTGCCAAATGCCGGGATCGGGCCGAGGCCGCTGATCAGCACTATATTCAAAATCAGATTTAGCACCGTCATCGCAATGCCGAGCCGCATACCGGTTTTTGCGTCACCCGCGGCACGCAGCGCGCCGCTCGTCATAAAATAGATCAAAATACCAAAGCTGAAGACAAAGGTAACTCTTAAGAACGGCAACGCCTCGGCCTTAACGCCCGCGTCCGGGCTGACAAAATCAAGCAGGTACGGCGCGGCAAAATAACCGACCGGCGCCATAATGCCGACCGAGATAAAGATCGCGGTCAAAAACGCCTGGTAAACCGTTCGATCGACCCTGGCCTTATCACCCGCACCGACAAAGCGAGCGACGTGAATCGACATTCCAATAAAGATGGATGAAATAAAAACGACGACTGTGAGAAATATCTGAAAGCTGATGCCGATGGCGGCGTTTGCCTTGTAACCGACGAGATTGCCGACGAGGGCGTGATCTATCATGCCCTGCAGACCGGCGATTACGTTTGTAAGCATTGTCGGCCAGGCGATCTTCCAGACGGCACGCCCCAGAGGGCCCTCGACGATCGAACGGTCGTAATGCGGCTTTGGCGGCGCGGCCGGCCCTCCTGCTTCGGCCGCTTCGGCCTCTAATTCGGTACTTTCGGTCATCTCGCTGATTAGCTTTTTAGAGATCGACGATCACCTTAAACCCGCCATAAACCATTCGCTTGTAGTCAAAGAGTTGTTTATCCTCGGGACCACACATCGCTAAAAGCTCGGGGTCGTTCATTACAGCTTTCATCGCCTTGTTGCGGGCGGCCTCGGATTTGAATTCGACGGCAGCGTAAATGAGAGTCTCACCTTTCTTTAGTTTTACAACACTCGGAAACGGTACGACATCTTGGACCTTCAGATCCGAGGCGACATACTCACGATAGCGAAGCGCTCCGTGCTTCAAGAAAACCTTGCCAACGGCCGTCGCCATTTTCTTGTATGCCGTCACGTTCGCCTCGAGAATGGGACAAAGGTAAACATCTGCGTATTTTGACATGTTGCCCACCCAAAAAATCAACTTCTAAGCGGCAGAACGGATTTCAGCCGCGGCTCGCGAAGCCAAAGTCCAAGCCAAACCATCACTCCAAGAACAATATGCGGAATGATCATATGATCACCCACACGAACGTGCGTCGCGATCGCCCCGCCGAGATAGCCCGTGATCAAGATCGCGCCGAGCACCGACGTCCTTGGTATCAAATACACGATCACAACAGCGGCCTCAAGTATTCCCAGACCTGTAAGTTGACCGACCTTCCAGCCGATCGGTTCCAGACTTTGTTCTATGCCTGCTGGCTTGATCAGTTTGGCCGTCGCGCTAAAGAGCAACGCAAGTGAGGGCAGAGCGCTCAAAACGTAGCTGAGCCATCGGACGGTCCTGGATGGTGGATTGTTGGCGGCCATTCTACTTGCCGGCCTCCGCGACCGTCTTCATCTGGGCGAGACCTTTTTCAAAGTCGGGACCGATCATCTTGTCCATGTCCATCAGCAGACCAAAGGCTTTGCTCATAAAGTTGTTCTGCATGGTCATCGTCCAGGTGACGTTTGTCTTGTCGCCGTCGGGGTTGAACATAAACTCGTTTACACTCTTTTGTTGCCACGGCTTTATGAATTCGAGAGCGATCTCGATATGCGCCGTCGGATGGCTTTGGGTTATCGTCATTCGGCCTTCACCGACCTCGTCATTCCCGTTCCAATAATAAACGGCTCCTTTGCCGGACGGGGCGCCGGAGATCTCCTTTTTCATCGCCGGGTCGAGCTTTTCCCAGGGTGACCACGCCGCCCATTTGTTAAAGTCGTTGACCTGCTCAAAGACCTTTGCCGGCGGGGCAGAAACCGAGGTCGACCGTGTTATCTTTAGTTCGTCCGGCTGCATCGCCACCGCAACCAAAAAACCTGCGACGACGACTACCAAAAGCGCCAAAACGACAAGAACTATCTTCTTGATCATAGAAACCTCCGTTTTTTTGCAACTCTAACCGATATTACGGCGAAGCGCCACAGTGAAGTTTATTTAAAATGAAAGAGTGCGGCTTTCTCTGTTGAAAACGCCGCACTCGGTAGGTCTAATTTAGGTAGGTATAATTGAGGATTATTATGAATCGCCACAGTTAGGGTCGGGCGTCACCCAATGGGGCGTAGTAAAAGTTCCCCAATGTCTTAAAACTTTTTGTATCAAATACCTTCCTCGCACCACACTCGATGCACACGATATACGAACCTTTTTTATCACTGAACGGCCTACTCAAATCTTTGTGCCAGCACCCGAAAATACTGCTTATCAGGCCTATCCTTACCCCATGAGAATCGTCATTTCTATCACTTAAACGCCTCAGTGTCAAATTTTGTTCCAATAAAACTTGCATACCACACTTTCCTGGGTCTCAGGACCTCCTCCGTTAGCGAGAACGCTAAATTGGGGAAAGATTGCAAGCCTTAGGATGTTTTGCCCATAAAAATGGTTTGTTTACTTTTTAACCGCCAGATCATCGGCTCGCACTCATGCATCTATTTCGATAGAATCGTGAAAACAGATTCAGGAGACGAAATGATGAAACGAGTCGCTGCAAACCTCACGATTTTGACCGCAATGCTTGCATTTACGGCCATGCCGGCACTCGGCTGGGACGACGTCGGGCACAAGATCACGGCCCACATTGCGTGGCTGCGGATGACGCCGACGGTGCGCAACCGGGTGATCGAGATCTTGCGGCAGGCGCCTGAGGATTCGCATCTTGCAGTCTTTTATCGTCCGTATGGCATCGAGCCTGAGGATGTGCGCCGCCTCGATTTCTTTATGATCGCAGCGACGTGGCCCGACATCGTGCGTGATTTTGGGTCGGATCCGCGGTTTAGAAACGAGGTCCGCAATCGCAAATACCATAAGGGTAACTGGCATTACGACGACACATTTTGGAAACAAGTTAATGGTAAGGCCGAACCGCTCAGCGGCTTTCAGGAGGGCGGTGTCGCGGTTGCGAAATTAAACGAGTTCGACAAGCTGATACGCGACGCATCGGCACGTGACGCGGACAAGGCTGTCGCCATCGCATGGATAATGCACCTCATCGGTGATCTGCACCAGCCGCTGCATACATCGGCTCGCGTTACGGACGAAGAGCCAAAGGGCGATCAAGGCGGAAATTTATTTTTACTTACGGCGAAGGGTACGCCGCGTGACAAGCAGGTAAACCTGCATTGGTATTGGGACTCGATCGTTGGTCGAAACGTCGCATACGACGGCGGGCCGAGCGAGCGCAAGTACATTGAGGGGCTCGCCATGAAGTTTATAAAACGGCACCCGTTCCCTTCGCTACAGGCAAGACTGAGCGTCGGTGATTTCGACTACCTGCAAAAAGAGACGTTCGCCCTAAACCCGACCGACGTGTTCTCAGCAGATCTGATCCGCTTCTCCGAACCATCCAAAAAATACAGACAACGAGCGTTTGCCGTTGCCGAGCGGCAGCTCACGTTGGCTGGTTATCGCATGGGCGAGCTTTTCAACGCGGCATTCACCGCTCCACAAGTCGTGCAATCTGCTGCCGCCCCGTGTCAGATCATTCGGACAATAATGTACCCGGTCTTCAAAAAACAAACGCGGGAAAATCAGGCCAAAGCAAAGCCGACCGCTGTCCTGCTAGACGTCTGTCCGACCGGTCCGGCCGCGCGGCCGACGCTAATGGTTGCTGTGAACGGCAAATCCGAAGCACGCGCTTTTGATGTAATAAAAGCATTTGCAAGCGAAGACGAGGCACGCGCCTACGCCGCGGCTAATTCGATACAGGACGTAGACTTAAAGCTTCAATGACACCCACAGAAATTCTCAAATATTACGACGGCCGTCGCGACGAGATCATCGCTTCGATCAGAGACATCGTTGAGATCGAGTCTCCGTCTAACGACTCGGAGCAAAGCGTCGCGGTCGTCGATTGGATAGAGCGAGCGTTTCGTGCGACGGGCGTCAATGTTGAGATCGAGCGCGTCACGGTCGACGGATACGGCGAGCACATTATTATCAATGCCTTCTCCGGCGACGGTCCACACATTTTACTGCTCGGCCATACGGACACTGTTCACCCGGTCGGAACCCGTGAGAAAAATCCGACGCGCGTCGAGGGCGATAAATACTACGGGTGCGGCATTTTTGATATGAAATCGGGCATTGTCCTGATGATCGAGGCGCTGCGGTTTCTTGCCGCGACCGGGCGAAAGCCATCGCGGCCGATCACGATCCTGCTCGCCTGTGACGAAGAGGTCGGCAGCCATTCGGGGCGGCCGCTTGTCGAGCGCGAGGCTGCAAACGCCGAGCGATGTCTTGTTTTCGAGCCCTCGGCCGACGGACGCGTGAAAACGGGCCGCAAAGGCACAGGCACATTCAAGCTCGTCGCTCACGGCGCTCCCGCACACGCGGGTCTCGAACCGGAGAAAGGCGCGAACGCAGTCGCCGAACTCGCTCGCGCCGTGGAGCGTGTTCACGCGATCCAGCGCCCCGATGTTGGCACGACCGTAAATGTCACAACATTTCACGGCGGCACTACCACAAACGTAATTCCCGATCACGCCGCGTGTGAGATCGACGTAAGATTTAGCAGTGCGGATGAGGCCGCACGTGTCGAGAGCGAATTACGTTCTTTAGGGGCGATCGATGCCCGCGTCACGCTCGAACTCTTAGGCGAGATAAACCGCCCGCCGATGGAGCGAACAGATGCGGTCGTCGCTCTGTATAAAAAGGCCCGCGACATCGCGGCAACATTCGATTACGAACTTGGCGAAACGCAGGTCGGCGGCGCGTCGGACGGCAACTTTGTCGCGGCTCTTGGCGTGCCGGTTCTTGATGGCCTCGGCATCCGGGGTAGCGGTGCCCACACGCTCGACGAGCATATTTTGGTGAGTGACATTGCAAAGCGGGTGACGTTGGCGACGATATTGCTGCAGGAAAATTAGGCAGTTAGGCGAATGGAGGTTTTCAAATGTATTTCGCATTTTTTCACGGCGAAGGAATATTTTTTAGTTTTTTGATTCACGGTTTTCTTTTCTTGGTTGGCATCGGTGTGTTGATGTTTGGTCGCCGAAAGTTTAAATCCAAGATCGGAGAATATTTTGTGATGGCCTATGTCGGATTGGTTCTAATCACTGCGTTGATTTACCAACAGTCCAGTAATCCGGTGATTGAAAGTGTTACATTGATGCTTACGCTTCCATGGAGCTTAATATTACCTTGTTACAATATGGATCAGTCTTGCTCGCCATCGCTTGGTCGGATCTTAAGCAGTGCGTCGTTAAATGCAGCCATCATTTATCTATTAATCGCAATAATTTTACGTCGAAGCAATGATTGATTTTTTAGGAGGCGCATCCTGTCCGGTGATGGGCGCGGTCTTCAAAACCGTTTGCGAGAGCGCGAGAGCGTCTCTTGGGTGGGTTCGACTCCCACACGCCTCCGCCATTTCGATTAGTGATTTGTGATTTCGGATTGCGGATTTACATATGACAAAGCTGGAGATGATGGACCGAACGAAGCAGTTATCGGTGCGTGTAATTTGCCTCGTCGAAAGCTTGCCAAAAAACAAGACATCAGATATTCTTGGCAGACAATTGCTTCGCAGCGCCACTTCAGTTGGGGCGAACTATCGGGCAGCTTGTCGCGCCAAATCGACCGCTGATTTTATTAATAAGCTGGCGATTGTTGAAGAAGAATCGGACGAATTCATTTACTGGATAGAACTGTTAGTTGAATCCGGTCAGATCAAGCAGAACTTGGTAGCGATGCTCTTGTCCGAATTTGACGAAATCGTCTCGATAGTCGTTTCGGCTATCAAGACGTCAAAGGCGAAAAGAAATCCGAAATCATAATTCCCATATCCCAAATCGATATGATTGATTGGATCTCCCTCAATATGACACCCGGCGTTGGCCCGCGTCTTGCCACAAAGCTACTTGAGCGTTTTGGTTCGCCCGACGCTGTGTTTCACGCCCGTCGCGGCGAACTTGAATCCCTGCGGCTACAACCTGAAACGACCGAGAGCATCATAAAGCGCGAGTTCCACGCAAGAGCGGTTACCGAGCTTGAGCGGGTAAAGGAGCTCGGCGCCGACGTATTGATACTCGATGACGGCAGTTATCCAGCGATGCTGCGTGAGACGGACGATCCGCCTCCGGTGCTTTATGTGAAAGGCGATTGGCAGGCCTGTTTTGAGCAGCCATGCGTTGGTGTCGTCGGTTCTCGCCAGTGTTCGACGTATGGCGAGAACGCCGCAGAGATGCTCTCGCGTGATCTGGCGTCGCGCGGCATAACAATCGTTTCCGGTCTCGCTCGCGGCATCGACGCGGCGGCGCACAAGGGTGCGGTCAAAGGCATGGGCCGCACTATAGCCGTGATGGGTACCGGCATCGACAATGTTTATCCGCGTGAGAACAACGGCTTGGTGCGCGAGATCCTGGCAAACGGCGGATGTCTTGTGACGCAGTTTCCGCTGGGCACGCCGCCGCTCAAGGACAATTTTCCCTATCGCAATAGAATTATCAGCGGTTTGAGCTATGGCGTTTTGATAGTCGAGGCCTCGGAGCGAAGCGGTAGTTTGATCACCGCGCGGCTCGCAACCGAGCAAAACCGCGAGGTTATGGCCGTACCGGGCAATATCACATCCGGCAATTCGTTCGGGACGAATTACATTATTAAGAGCGGCGCAAAACTCGTCCAGCAGTGGCAGGACGTCGTCGCCGAGTTGCCGAGCGAGATCTCAGCGTCGATCTTGCCGCCAAAGATCGACGAAGAAAAGCGCGAGAGCCGTCGGCAGCAGCAACTCGCGCCGGCCGACCTTAATGACAAAGAACGCAAGGTTTGGTCGCTGCTCGCGGCTGACGATGCGACGCATATCGACATCCTTCTTGAGACGAGCGGTCTGTCGTTCGGCGATCTTAACAACGCGCTTGTGAGCCTCGACATTCGCGATCTAATTCGCGTGCTGCCGGGCAAAAATTATGCTCGTCGAATGTGACCGGCATTGTCAGATTTTAAACAAGGTCAGGCACAGATGACGCAGAAAAGGCAGATTTTATAAAAGCATTTCTTCTGCCGTACCTGCGTAATCCGCTGTAAATATTCTCTGGCAATGTTCGCCATAACCAACCGGGGGCTTGTGTGTTTCGTTATTGACAAGCTCTTACGCCGAATGTTAGAAGTCTTAAACGTCAGCACAAAAATTAAGTGCTGGCGTATTTTTTTTCGCATATGTCAAAAAACCTGTTAATAGTCGAAAGCCCTGCCAAGGCAAAGACCATCGAAAAGATCCTCGGAAAAGATTTTCAGGTAAATAGCTGCTTTGGCCATATCCGCGATCTTGAGAAAGCCGGCATGGGCATCGACATCGAAAATAATTTCGAACCGCGCTACATAGTTTCTGAAGAGAAAAGAAAGGTCGTAAACGAACTAAAGTCGCTGGCAAAGAAATCGGACGAAGTTTGGTTGGCAACTGACGAAGACCGCGAAGGCGAAGCCATAAGCTGGCATCTGTGCGAGGTGCTGGGGCTTAACCCGGTAACGACAAAGCGGATCGTGTTTCACGAGATCACCAAGCCCGCGATCGAGGCGGCGGTGGAAAGGCCGCGCACCGTCAATATGGATCTGGTGATGGCACAGCAGGCGCGTCGCGTGCTCGATCGCATCGTCGGTTTTGAATTGAGCCCGGTGTTATGGCGCAAGATCAGCACCAGCGGTAAGAACTTGAGCGCCGGCCGCGTGCAGAGCGTCGCAGTACGCCTTATCGCCGACAGAGAGCGCGAGATCAACGCTTTTCAACCGGTAAGCCATTTCAAGATCGAAGGGTTGTTTATTGCCGATGATCTCGACGGAAAGGCAGTCACATTCAAGGGCGAAGGGCGCAAACAGGACAGTGCCCAAGACGCCGAAAGGTTTTTGAATAGTTGTATCGGTGCTGACTACACGGTGACCGATATAAAGGTGAAGCCCGGCAAGCGTTCTCCGGCCCCGCCATTTACAACGTCAACACTCCAACAGGAAGCATCAAGAAAGCTCGGCTATGGCGTCGCAAGAACCATGCAGATCGCTCAGAAGCTGTATGAAAACGGTCACATAACTTATATGCGAACCGACAGCGTGAGCCTGAGCGAGACGGCGCAGAGCGACATCAAACAAGCGATCAGCGAAATGTACGGTGATCGATATCACCAGGCGCGCAAATTCAAAAACAAAAACGAATCTGCACAGGAAGCCCACGAGGCCATTCGCCCAACCTACGCAAGTGCGTCGACCGTTAAAGACGAAGAGTGGCAGAAGTTATACGAACTGATCTGGAAGCGAACGATTGCCTCGCAAATGGCCGAGGCCGAACTCGAGAAAACGACGGTCAAAATCGAAATTTCCACGAACAAAGAAGAACTGACAGCGACAGGCGAGGTGTTGAAGTTTGACGGATTTTTGAAAGTTTATCGAGAAGATAAGGACGAAGACGAACAGGAAGAATCGTCCGACAGTCTGTTGCCGCCTATGACAGTCGGGCAGTTATTGCCGCTGTCAGAACTGAGAGCAACCGAACGGTTCAGCCGCGCTCAGCCGCGCTACACAGAGGCCTCGCTCGTCAAAAAATTAGAGGAACTCGGCATCGGCCGCCCGTCAACATACGCGCCGACGATCTCGACGATCCTTAAACGAGGTTACGTTGAAAAAAGAGATAAAGAAGGTGCGCCAAGAGCTTTCAGAGTACTGGTCTTAAAGGACGACTCGATCAGCAAACGCGAAGATTCTGAAAACACCGGTGCAGAAAAATCAAAATTGTTCCCGACAGACTTAGGACTCGTGGTCACGGATTTTCTCAAGCAGTATTTTGGCGACATCATGGATTATGGCTTTACAGCCAAGATCGAGAAAGAGTTCGACGATGTCGCCGACGGCAAACTGAAGTGGAATAAGATGATCGACGAGTTTTATGGCCCCTTCAAAAAAGACGTCGACAATACCATCGAAAACGCCGAGCGTGTAAAGGGCGAAAGAGTGTTGGGCACTGACCCCGAAAGCGGCAAGCCGGTGACGGCGCGCATGGCTCGCTATGGCCCGATCATACAGATCGGCAGCGTATCGGAGGAGGAAAAGCCGAAATTTGCAAAAGTTCCAACCGGCCAGAGTATCGAGACCATTACGTTTGACGAGGCGATGGCTCTGTTCAAGCTGCAGGCCGCAATGGGCACTTATGAGGGCAAGGAGATCTCTGCAGCCGTGGGTCGTTACGGGCCGTATGTAAAATGGGGAGATGAATTTATCTCAATTCCTCGCGGCACCGACCTCGGAAGCGTGGATACGGAAAAAGCGATCGAGTTCATCAAGGCTAAACAGGTGGCGGATGCGCCGGTCGGTGAGTTTGAGAATAAGCCGATCACAAAGGGAACGGGTCGGTTCGGGCCATTCATAAAGTGGGACGGTATGTTTATCAACGTGCCCCGTCGATATGATTTCGCGAACCTGACGCAGACCGAGATGAACGAACTTATCGAGGCTAAGCGCGAAAAAGAAGCAAACCGTTACATACAACGCTGGGAAGACGAAAAGATATCGCTCGAAAATGCTCGTTGGGGCCCCGTCATCAAATTCGGCAAAAAGATCATTTATCTCCCCAAAAAGGCCGACGGCACACGCTCTACGGCGGACGAGGCCGCAGCTCTGACGTTGGAACAGGTGAAGAAGATCATCGAGGCCGAAGTGCCGGGAGCGTTCACAAAGAAGACTAAGCCTGCGTCGAAAAAGGCACGGCCAAAGAAAAGCGCTACGAAGAAAGGATAGGTAATAAACTAGTCAGGTATTGCCAAACGGACGATTGTGGTTATAAAATGGCATTCGACACACAACCGTAACAACTGATAAACATTTGTAAACAAACGGTTTTAGCTTGTATAGAGCAGCTCGATGAACGAAAACCTCCAATTCCTGCAAGCTTTTCTAAAAAACCCGCTAAAGGTTGGTGCCCTTGCGCCAAGTTCACCCGAATTGGCTGCCGAGATGCTTGAGGGCATAGAGCCCGACGAGGACAACATCATCCTCGAGCTCGGCGTTGGCACCGGCGCTATCCCAAAATATCTGTTGGACGTCATTCCCAGCCGCGGCGCATATCTCGGCATCGAGCTGGACAAAGGGCTGGTCAAGGCGCTCAACCGAAACTTCCCGACGATGAATATCATCCAGGGCAATGCGGCCAACGCGTATGATCTGCACGCAAAGTCGGGCCTTGGCAAGGTGCGTTATGTTGTTTGCTGTCTGCCGTTCGTCTCGCTGCCAAAAGAGGTCAGCGACAGCGTTCTGGAAGAAATAACAAAGTTCATGGACGAGGGATGCGAACTGCGGATCTTTCAATACGCACACGGCTACTTTTTGCCGCCTGCCGTCAAACTCCGCGAATACCTAAGGGATCGGTACGGCCGAACCCGCCGCAGCCCGCTAGTGCTGAAAAACTTTCCACCTGCATTCACACTCACTTGGTCAACCATCTGAATCGCAATTTACTAGTTAACCCGACAACGGGATCTGTATTTGACTTTAGAGTGGCATCGGCGCTATAAGCGACGTGTCAAGCTGGGTAAGTAGTAAAAATTTAGCTTTTGAGATGGCAGAGGAACGCATGTTTGTTCCGAAGATACATCGAGAGGCAAGCGACTCCTAGCAAATGAAATTCTCCTTGAGTTTTTGAGGAGCAAAATTTCCCCTTGCAGTTGTTTGCGCCTTCCTTCAGGCGGACATGCGATCCCGTTCATGAAACGGAGAGGCATATGTCCGCAAAAAACAGAAAGGGCAAAAATCCACATAAACAAACACTCGTTGAAATTCCCGAAACCGAACGGCACCTCACTAGGCTGGTTGCTTACATTAAGCAGCATTGGGTGATCACTGGTATCGTTGCGCTTGCGGCAGTTACCGTCGTTGCATCCGGCCTCAAATATCTTGATGAGGATGCAAAGCGACAGAAATCGATTGCAGCGAAAGATCGTTCTACCCTGTCTCGATTAAATCCATTTGTAACGGAGCCATTGCCGAATCCGACGCCGCAATTGAGCAAAGAATACATTTACGCCTCCGGAGGTCGATTGCTTGCGGCTGAGGACGCGAATGCGAATGCGGCGCCGCCGGCTGATCTTGCGGTGTGGCGTCCATCGACTGGCGTTTGGTGGGTTCTTGGTGGTGTGCCTGGTTCGCAACAAGTTGCGCAAGGTTGGGGCATGAACGGCGACATTCCTGCTCAAGGCGATTTCGACGGCGACGGTAAGACGGACTTCTCGATCTACAGGCCATCAACTGGCACGTGGTGGATTTTGAAATCATCGGACAGCACGCATTACGCGGTGCAGTTCGGCATCTCGACCGACAATCTCGCGCAAGCCGATTTCGACGGCGATAGGCGAACAGACGTTGCAGTGTGGCGAAATTCGGACGGAGTGTGGTACATAATTTTAAGCTCGACCGGAGGCGTGCAATACGCGCAATACGGCACAAACGGCGACAAACCCGCACCTGCCGACTATGACGGAGACGGACGCGCTGACATCGCCGTTTGGCGAAGCAGCAACCGCAATTTTTATTCAATCAACAGCTCGAACGCTCAACCGACCGGTGCCTCGTTCGGCTCGTCGGGCGACACTGCGGTCTGCGCCGATTACGACGGCGACGGCAAGGCAAACTACGCGTTGCGAAGTGGTGCTTCGTGGATAATCCTCAACGCCGCCCTGACCCAAACCACGACCACAACTCCATCCGGCGACCAAGCTAACGACATCCCCGTCCAAAACGACTTCGACGGCGACGGCAAAGTCGATATCGCAGTCTGGCGTGACTCGAACGGTAACTGGTATATCCGCCAATCGGCCAGCAACAACTCACTCCGCCAGGTCCAATGGGGAATGTCAGGTGATATTCCAGTTCCGGCTTATTTCAGGAGATAGCTTGTTCAAGGAGAGAAACATGAAAAACAAAATGTTGAATATGATCAAGTTTTCTGTCGCGATTCAAATTGCGATAGTGGCTATTAGTCTCAATGCCAAGAGTTATGGTCAAACCATAAGGGCAACAGATGCCACAACACCTCCGGGAGTAGCGGCGGGGCGGCCTGCGGGTTCATATGCTATTGACAACCTTGCAAGCGTTAATCTCTATAACGGGAATCTTTCATTTACGTTACCTATTTTGAGCATCGGTGGCCGCGGTTCTGCTGGCCACGCAATAACTCTTCCAATTAAGCGCCGATGGACTGTGAATCATCAATTTAACCCGGGTCCTGATAATTACCTGGAATATTCTAATCCGGGAGATTGGCACTCTATGGAAACTCGCTACATGCCTGGTGCGTTCATAGGACGACAAACAGGCCAAGGTCCATGTGTGTCTGGAGGGCCTCTTGTATCCGACACACAAACTCGTTTGAGTTTTGTCAGTCCCGACGGAACAGAGACAGACTTTATCTCTCAAACAGCAGGGGGCGGCCCATTAACAGGCTACTGTGGGAATGGTCAAGGCTCGTCGCGAGGCACGGTTTTTGTTAGCTCAGATGGATCGGCGGCAACATTTATTTCGGATAGCGCCATTATTGATCAATTTGTCACGGGTGGATACACTTTTTCACCATCCGGTATTTTATTGTTTCGGGATGGAACACGTTATCGCATCGATCAGTCGAGGGTGTCGTGGATAAAAGATCGGAACGGGAACACGATCACGTTTACCTACGATGGAACTCACGTTTATGGAAAACTGATCGAGATTACCGATTCTGTAGGCCGAAAAGTAAATATTTCCTACGGACATCAAGATGGACAATACGGACTACATGACCAGTTAACCTTTAAGGGTGTCGGAGGTGTCACGCGAACAATAAGAATATCCTATGACAATCTTTCGTCAGTTCTCAGGTCGGATCAGACAATTAAGACATATCAGCAGTTGTTTGGTCTAAATTCAGACCCAACCATTTCGCACAATCCTCAAGTAGTTTCTTCTGCATGGTTACCAGACGGACGACGGTATCGGTTCTATTACAACAGTTATAGTGAATTAGCTCGAATTGAGCTGCCAACCGGTGGCGCTTCCGAGTATGATTGGGGGGCCGCATTACAAGGTGGAGCTTCTAACGGTTTAGTTTTGGTAAGCACGTATGTGAACGCAAGTGCCTATGCATTCTCAGAAATATTCCGTCAAGTGTTGGCAGTCCGTGAATACCCTGACGGAGGTTCAGGAACGACCTACTCATTAAAGTCGACATATAGTCAGATTGCATCACAATATGCCACTACAACGACTCGCACTGTGAAAAGCTATGACTCGTCGGAAAGTCTTCTAGCTCAGTCAGTGCATTACTTTCATCGAAGCCCGATTCCTTTTGAGGATGACAATGGAATCTTCCGCTGGCCGGATTTGATTGAAGGCAAGGAATATCAGACTGAACATTTCGACATAGTAAATGGTAACCCTGTGTTGAAAAGACGAACCAACCGAACCTGGCAACTCGGTGCATTGATTGCATCGAGTCCACTCGAAACCACCACGACACTCGTTGACACGAATCAGGTCGCGAAGACAACAGCTATTAGCCCTATTGACGGTAGTATAGGACTTGATCAGTTTAACAATCAAACAGATGTTTGGGAGTATGATTTCGGAAACGGGCAGCCCGGACAGTTTCTGCGAAGAACGCACACCGACTTTTTAACAGACTCGAATTACACGTCGCATACTGGAGCACACCTACGAAGTTTGCCAATTCAGAACTGGGTTTCGTCGGACATCTATGGCAATTCAAAGGTTTCCCTTTCACAATTTGAGTACGATAACTACGCAACGGGAGCCAACCATGCGCCGCTTACTACGAGGTCGAACGTTGTCGGTCATGACTCGACGAGTTATAGCGACAGTTTTATTTATCGCGGAAATAAGACAAAGGTCACAAGCTACGACAATGCACAGGCTCAGACAGGAGCGGTCAGTGCTTATTCACAATATGACATTCTTGGCAATGTCGTTAAGGCAAAAGACGCTAAAGGCAATGTCTCGACGCTTGATTATAGTGACAGATTCGGTACGCCTGATAGCGATGCTCGCGCAAATATAGCACCGGGTCAACTAAACGGGCAATCTACTTTTGCATTCGCAACCGCCGCCACGAACCCGCTCGGATGGACTGTATACACGCAACGTGATTACTACAGCGGCCAGCCTGTTAACGCCGAAGATCTACACGGTCTGGTATCAAAGGCGATCTATAACGATCCGCTTGACCGTCCGACACAGAGTGTGACCGCCGTCGGCACTGCGCTCGAAATGCAGGCGAACATAGTTTACGACGACGCAAACCGCCGCGTCGAGACAAAGAGCGATTTGAACGCGCTGAATGACAACCTGATAAAGGCAGAGGTTTTTTACGACAAAATAGGTAGAAATACAGAATCACGTTCCTACCGAGATGGCGGTTACGTAGTGGGGAAAACCGAATACGACGCCCTCGGTCGAGTAAAAAAAGTAACAACTAGTCCTTATAGACCGATGCAAAACGAGCAGCCTGTTTGGACACAAAGCAAATACGATGCAATGGGCCGTGTAATGGAAATCGAAACGCCCGATGGATCAAAAATTCTAAAGAGTTATCTTGGCAATACTGTAACTATAACCGATCAAGCTGGTAAAAAACGCAAAGGAATTTCAGATGCCCTCGGCAGAATGATACAAGTTGTTGAAGACCCAAACGGACAAAATCTCGTTACCGATTATACTTTTGATGTTGTCGGTAACTTAAGAAAAACAGTTCAGGGCGAACAGAGTCGCTATTTTATGCATGATGGTTTGGGCAGACTTCTTTATTCTAAACAGCCCGAGCAAGACACGAATACAAACTTCATCGCAACTGATTCAATTACGGGCAATTCACAGTGGTCTGCAAAGTATCTTTACGATAATAATGGCAATATAACTTCTACAACAGATGCTAAAAACATTACTGTTACTGCGACTTACGATACCATAAATCGACTTACCTCCCGTGATTATTCAGACGCAACGCCCGATGTGAACTTTTACTATGATGGTCAGTATATGGACGTAAATGATGTTCTCCAGACGGCGACCGGCAGCGTTAAGGGCAAAATAACGGGCATAAAATCGTCGATCTCGAAAACCAACTTTACCGGCTTCGATAACCTTGGACGTCTTTTAGCTCATCAACAGATTACCGACGGACAAACATATCAGACCGCGTATAACTACAACCTGAAAGGCGCATTACTAGAAGAAACCTATCCGTCGGGACGTGTTGTAAAAAATGTTATCGATTCTGATGGCGATCTGCTATTGGTGCAAAGTAAGAAGAATGCGAACCACGGCTTCTTTAAGTACGCGGGCGGCTTTTCACACGACTCAGCCGGGGCGATCACAAAAATGCAACTAGGCAATGGTCGTTGGGAGAATTTCACCTACAATAGCCGTCAGCAGATAACGCAGATAGGACTGGGAACTACCGATACAATGCAGGATGTTTTGAAGCTTGAATACGGCTACGGAACGGCGACACAGAACAACGGTTCGATGAAGTCGCAAAAGATCAGCTTCAACGGACTTGCACAGCCGTTCGAACAGACTTACACCTACGATGAACTTAATCGACTACAACAAGCTAAGGAGATGGTCGGCACTATCGAGACTTGGAAGCAAACTTTCACGATTGACCGTTACGGTAATCGCGAGTTTGATGCTGCGAATACAACAACTTTAGGAAGCTGTCAACAATCAGTTTGCAATCCTGATATCAATACTGCAAACAACAGGTTCTCATCCAGCCAGGGCTATGGTTACGATCAAAACGGCAACGTAACGCAGGACGCTCAAGGCAGACGGTTCGGTTACGATGCCGAAAATCATCAGAAAGAATTCTTTATTGCCGGAAATAGTTCGACCACGCCGGATGCGACTTATCAATATGACGGCGCAGGTATGAGAGTAAAGAAATTTTCTGCGACCGAGACTACGATCTTCGTTTATAGTGGTGGTGGAAAACTTGTTGCTGAGTATTCAACAGCATTGGCGCCGACGCAGCAAGTTAGTTATTTGACAACAGACCACCTCGGCAGCCCGAGAGTCATTACAAACGAGAACGGAATTGTAACTAATCGCAAGGATTTCTCGGCATTTGGCGAAGAAACCGTTACGGCCCAAAGAACAGAAGCCCTGAAATACCAACCAGACAGCGTCAGGAAAGATTACACCGGATACGAGAAAGACGAAGAAAGTGGATTAGAGTTTGCACAGGCGAGATATTACAATGCTCAACACGGCAGATTCACGTCGGTCGATCCCTTGACGGCAAGTGCAACGATCCGTAATCCGCAGACGTTCAATCGGTATAGTTACGTCATCAATTCCCCGTATAAGTTCACAGACCCATTGGGCTTGAAACTAAGTAGTGGCACTTGTGCCGCGGAGTCGAAGAACTGCGGTGGAAGTGGAGAAAGGTTGGCGGAGGGTGAAGCCGAACATGACGAAAGACTTGATAATACATACGACAGACTCGATGCGCAATCCGCGGCTGACAGGGGTGATATGGACACGTTCTGGTCGATCATGCGTAGCAACGACTCGCTTCAAGCCTTTGATGCAAATGGGAACGAGCTTCAGGACTCGAATGAAAGTTCTGGAGCTGTTGATGTCGAGGCAACGGTAAATTCGCCACCAGGTCGTATGGTAGGCCCTTTTGTTCTTCCAAAAGAAACTGTGGACAAATTGGTGGCTGGGAACATTCCATTACAGGGTAATGGTGGTTGTCCACAACTCCCGCAAATTCTGTTAAATGGCCAGATGGGACTAACCAAAGAATGGGTGGCGGGTCAGCAGGTTTCCGATTTCGAGAATGGTCCGGAGCGCGGGACTGTAATTGCGACAATGGAAAATGGACGGTATCCGGGTGCCAACACCGGGAATCATGTTGCCATCTTTCTGAATTTCGAAAAAACAAGCGATGGTAAATACGCTATGAGGGTGATAGAGCAGTGGATAGGGCTAGCGAAACCTAGGGTAACGACATACACATTCGGGGGTCCGAATACGCCAATTCCAAAAGTCCCAAGCGCCGCAGCGGTAAGCGACGCAAGGACCTACTGGGTTGTATATCGATGGGTGCCGAATTAATAATTCGAAGGAAATTAATGTTCTTTCTTGCCGACATAGCCAGTAAAATAAAGGGTAATGACCCTAAATAAATGAGGTAAAATATGCTCAAGATATTATTTGTTGAACTGAATATTAAAAATCATTTTTTTACTCTTCTTACAGTACCTTTCATAGCAATTGGTTTCGCAACTTGCAACATGGTCGCTGAATCGAAAAAACGATCGGTGGATTCCCAAATGAATAGTCCTCAAACACTCGAAGTTAATGGCTCATCAACACCTCAGATCGTTGAAAAACGAACAGTGTCTTTCTTAGGCGTAAAATTTCAATACAATAGCAGTCTAGCCGATGACGTGTCGGGTAAGGTAATTGATGAGTATATACCTGACGATCAAACAGGGCGACCCGACGGTTTTGAACCCAAGCATCTAACTTTCCAATTCAAGGGCCCGAACGCACGAAAATACACCCAGCCCGAGATAAGTGTCTATCCGATCAGCGAATATAAAAGAACAGTGAGGAATTCAGGCGAGTATGCGAAAAGGGTGGAAAACAAATTTCAGTTTCTGAGAACCGTGCTGACAGATAAACCCTCTGTAATAAAAGGGGAATATCCATTTATTACCTATGTGGATGCAACACAGGTGATACACGCGCACAAGTCGTATTTTTCTTTTAAGAATGGTAGCGGAATTGCATACCTGACCCAGTTTAATCATGGGGGCCCTTATTTGATTAACAATGAACAGCTTCTCTATGTATTTCAAGGTATGACTACAGACGGGAAATATCTCATCTCAGCCACTTTTCCAATTTCTGCTCCGTTTCTTCCAAATGAATCAGACGTGACAACCTATAAAGGATACACATTGCCGAACGGTTTTTACGACCTTCCAAACCATGCCGACAATGAAAGGCGCTATAGTGAGTATCTTCTGAGTGTACAATCCGAATTAGAAGCAACACCTGACGGCGTTTTTGTTCCAAATTTAACCATTTTAGAAGAGGTGTTTACTTCAATGGAAATTGGGCCGGACGTCTTTAAAAACAAATAGTTACAACAAGTGACTATGAAAAAATTTAATTTTACTTACGCTTATTTTATTATCGGTGCTTTGCTTTGTAGCTGTAACATGCCCGCTGAATCGAAATCAAAGGGTAACTTACGAGGCACTGAGGGCACGCCTACGGTTGCGACAACGCCAAAAACTGAGACAGTGAGACCAGCATCGGAATTGACTGACCTTTGCAAGCAATTAGCTCACATTAAGCAATTTCCCGGTCGTGATCCCTCCGAACAGGAAGATCCGTTTTATGCTGCGATTATGGAGAAGGGGAAGACAATAATGCCGTGTCTCATTGACGAGATCATAAATGAAACGCCGATGCACGACCCACGGTCTGCCCCTATCTGGCAGCATTATAAGGTTGGTGATACAGCTGTATTCTTACTTGTTGACATTGCCAAAAACGACGAATTACTTGAACAAATGCTGCCACAACCTTTTCGCAAAGAATGGAAAACGAATGGCGTATATGCCTACTTTAATTATGTATCCGAACCACAGAACCGGAAAGAGTTACAGCTGTGGTGGAAAAAGTGGGTGCAGAATAACTCAAAGGTCAATTAGTAGTATTCAAAACTTCTTTGTCCAAACTTGATTAAGACTCTAAATAATTGGCCAAGGAGCCCAATACGCAAAAGAGAGTTTGCTGTGGCAATTGTTGCCACAAAGTTGATTCCAGATAGTCTGCCATAAATTACAGATTTTGATTCATCGGACGCTGATATGTTCCCTATAGTTTTATTTTATTACAGCAATGCAATGAGCGAGTGCTACGAATATGTTCAGCTGCGGCGTCTCGCTCATCCACAGCTTTCGCTTTTTAGAGACAGCGTGTTCAAGTTCGGGAAACAAGCGAGCGAGAAATACGGCTATGTCGTGTTTCGCTTTTAGATCATAGTCTGAAAATGCCGACATCAGTTGTGGTCGCGAGAAAGCGGAAGTCGGAATATTTTATTTTGCAGCAAGCACTCGAGTCTGATTGAGGATGCTCTTGATGCGAAGGCCGCGTCGGGAAGTTTTGGCTTTTGCGTCTTCAAGTATCACAGCGTCGGGTTTGTAAAAGTCGATCAGGTTTTCAATATGGGTTAGATAATCTTTCGGACGGAATTTGCATCCTGTTCTGTTTTCGCTCCTTTTCGAGAGGTATTTAACGCCCCAATAAACGAGCTTGTCATTGTTTTCAAGCACGGCGTAGCCGACGCCTTTTGAGTTTGGTTCGATTGTAACCCTCCCCTAAAATAGTACCAGACAAGAATACAGTTTCCGGTCAGAATAGGAAGGAAGGAGGAGGATCGGGAAATGACGAGATCTAAGTTCAGCGAGAATCAGGTGATTGGGATTCTGAAG
>JBJXFZ010000071.1:0-40777 GCA_046154245.1 Pyrinomonadaceae bacterium | reverse complement strand
CTTCAGACCACACAGCTCGCTATGTGGTCTGACCCCGAATCAGGTTGTCGAAAGACCTCGCGAGACCCGGAATTCTCTACTTTAGACTGGCATCGAAAAGGGGAGCAGCTCAACAGCTTGAAAACTCTAATTTGGGTTGGTAGTAATCATGGGAGCTTTAGAAAATACAGTCAGGTTTTGTTAGTAATTGAAATAAGATATTTAATCAGTCGGAGATGTCAGATTAAGTCGTAACTTTTACAAATACATTTAGTCTTTGACTTCAAAAGGTTTTGTATTATGTATAAAATCACTTAAATCATCTTTATCAATCTTAGGCAAACCTTCTAGAGGATAGAAATTAGGATTTTGCGATTTGATCGTTACCAAAATCTCATCTTTTATTATCTCTTCAAAAAACTCTTTGTAATTTTTGAAGGTCTTTCCATTTCCCATTAATCTCTTAATGGCCGCCGTAAAAACACCATTTCCATCGGTTTCAATCGCGCTTTCCCCATCTCGACAGGCCGAAATAGAAATAATACTCGCTTGAATCAAATCTGTATATTTTTCAATTTTATTATCTTCACGATATTTTCTTAACCCATCAAGTATCGATTTATAAGTGTCCCAATAACGGGCCTCAATGATTCTATCTCCACCTATCAGACGTCGGCTTGCTCTCCGATGTAGCGATCCATCCTTACTAATTTCATTTAAATTATTGAAAAGCCAATGATGAACCTCATTTACAAACGGGATTTTACGAACCAGGGCTTTCAGTCGAGCAAACCTTTGGACAACAGTCCCGCTATGGCAACTATCGGAAATAAATAAAATTCTCACTCCTTTATTGAATAATGCCCAAAGTTGCGCAAGTTCATCGTCAAACAACTGCCTATCCCATAAACACCATGTTTGATCTCGCAAATCAATACCATCTTCATCTTTGGTTTCGCTCCCATGTCCTGAAAAGGTTACAACTAACAAGTCTCCGACTTGAAGGGGTTTTAATTTCGGGTTGGTAAAATTGCTACCTTTAGCCGCCAAAGTTATAGCTTCCGACACAGCTTTAGTCGTTGGTTTTCCTATCAATTCAAGATGCTCAAAACTTTCAAATCCATTGGTTATAGACTTCATATCTTGAGCATCAGATTCACAATACCTCAAAGGAGCATAGCCTGCCCCAACATAATGCTCACTTAGTTTATTGATTCCGATATGAATCGCCATTCTTCTTTTCATAATCTCTTCTCCCAAAATAAAAGCTGGTTGTTCATTAAGTCCAACCAGCCATCGTCATCCTAGGTTTATTACGAACCGGCAGGAAATCTAATTCCGGTCGTTGTTTTGCCGGCACAACCCGCAATGCGCCGTCTTTGACTAAAACCTTTCGAGAAAATCAATTCAAATTTACGTTTTTGAGTTAAAGCATTTACATCAATAATATTGTAATAATATTTGAAATCAGAGATTTCATTACAATCTTCTCCTTCGCAATCATTAGAGAAAGTTATTTCGTATGAAACATTTGGTTCATTAAAATCTAAGGTTAAATCAAATCCGAAAACTTTCTTTAAATCAACAGTGGTTTTCTCGGTTGAACTAATCTCAAAACCGGTAGAAAAAGCAGTGGCAATAGTCCATGTATATTCATTAGTGGGCGATCTAACCAGAGTCTTGGTAGTTGGATCTACTTCCGGTCTGGTTTCCCATACTTCAAACTTACTTGGATTCGTTAAACTATCATATTCGCTTCTGAGAACTGCGCCATTTAAAGTCAAAAAACCAATGTATTTTGTTTTGTCGGCAACGAGTGGAATGTCCTCCTCGTGTAACTTTTTCAAGTCTAATATTTCTTCTACCTGACTGTCATATATTACTTGTCTATTCTTACTATCAGGAGTTAATTCTATTTCACTTCCGGGACGATTTGACTCATTTGGAAAATTGAAGACACTTTCAGTAAATAGTCTTCCGCCTATTTCTTTCTTGATGACCAATTTCAAGAAATGATTTTCGGCCTTTGGAAAAAAAACCTTCCATTGTGTAGTGGTTGCATCCCAACAAGTCAACGCCAATCCAACAATTTTGATAGTTAGGTTCTTGCTTGGCATCGCCGCATCTAAAACATCTGTGTTGTCAATTTGCATAACTTTTCTCCTTTTTTTTACTAGGTAAAACTAAAACTCGGTGTAACCGCCAATCGGAGCGAAGGCTGCCCAATAGTATGGCTGTTGATATTTTTCGTGCTTAAGCATTTCAATTTGTGACTGACGCAATGCTTCTGCGGTAGTAATATGTTTAGTCTTGCGATATTGATGAAATCGAACCATTAAATCTCGGGTCGCTTCCGAGTCAACCGCCCATTGACTGGCAACAACTAATGGAACATTTGTTGCCAAAAATGTTCGAGAAGCTCCGACTAATCCTTCGCCTTTGTAATACTTTTCGATTGCGGTCTGGCAAGCGGAAAGCACGATTAGCCGCGTTCGGAACAGTTTTTCACCAATAACTTCGTAATTTGCTAAATTGGATTCTGCTTTTTTATCGCCTGCCAAAATTAAACTTGAAAGAAGCGGATTTCTTTCATCAATCACGTAATGTCCCGCAAAATGGAAAATATCAATATCTTTTAGTAAGGCTTTGATACTTTTCTTAGTGGCCAAATCTTCCGTTAAAACCGTCAACTTTTCATACTGTTGGGCTACCTCTTTCGCTTCATCTTTAGCTGATGGAAGTCGCTGTAAAGTGTTTTCATATTCAACCTGATCAAAAGCAGGGTTTCCAATGCTCAAAATTGATTCTGTTTTTTTATCCTTAAATCCATTGGCTCGTTTAGTGCTGTTTACAAAAATACTAGCACTTGGAGAGTATGAAATGTTAAAGTCCTCTACCAAATACTTATCGGAGTAAAGAGTTGCAAAAGGTAAGTGAAACAGTATTTTATCAGGGACGATAAAGAGTTGTTTATGAGGATCAAGTTTATTAGCAATTGGTAAGATTAATTTACGATAAAGTTCTTTGGAGAGAGCTAAATGTTCATTCATTTCCCCTTGTTTTGACACCAATTCAAGATATTGCTTTACTTGTTCTTCCAATTGTTCCAGCCTAATTTCTATTTTCGTGGAACTCAGAAGATCTTGGGTCACCGTCCAAACTAACACTTTTTCAGGCAAGACCGAATAAACTAGAAGTTGTGCGTTTTCAGGTATCTGTTTTTGTATTTGTGAGATTTTTAATGGCTCTGAAAACTTTGCGGAAAACTTGATTTCGGGTTGTGCTTCTTCAAGTGAAACTTGTCCCATTGAATTTTGTAAATCTAAAAGCGATCTTGAACGCGATTCTTCCGCATAGTCAAAGGATTTCGCAAAATTTGATCTGTCGAATTCAAATTCTGTAGCAATATCATAGACATCTTGCCCATTATCAAAAAAACTGTCACGATTTTGTTCTTCTAAAATCTCTTTTCGATACTTTGCAAATATTTCAAGGAGAATGGGCAATTCTCTTTGAATTTCAGGATCATTTTTATTCAGAAAATGGCAGATTAACTTACCTTTATTTGCTTCATAAATATGTAATTGAAATTCTAAGCTTGAATAATAATTTAAGGACAAATTGTAGAGGCTGACAGCCTCTTGACAGTCTCCTGTTTTTTGTTTGAGGTTTGCATACCTCAAATTAGAATAGGCTAAAGCCTTGTTTCTTGCTTTTTCACTCTCGATTGACTCAGCTTTTTTGAGACTCAGTTGAAAAAAGTCTTCTGATTCTGATGGCCTATTGATATTTGCATAGAGCATTCCCAGATAAATAGCTGAAAGTTGTGCTTCTAAAATATCTTTTGCATCTTCAGCTAAGCTCATTGCTTCTCTTTGAAACAAAATCGCCGTAATTTCTTTTCTATCTTCAAGTAAAACGGTGGTAACAGATTCAAAAACTCCTAATTTTTGTTCGTAGCTGACATCTGGGGTCGCCAAAATTAATCCCTTTTCTATCAACTGTAATGACCGTTTTATTTGTCCAAGGCTTTTATAATCATATGATAACGAGGAATAAATTCGTTGCAGATTGAAAGCATCGTTAGTTTGCCTTGCGAAGCTCAATGCTTTCTGACTATATTCGATTGATTTAGAGTATTGATTTTGTGAACTTACTCCATAAGTAAGTCGAATATATGAATGTGTTGCAAGCCACTTGTAGTTTCTAGTTTCACTAAATCTCACTAAAGTGTGATAAATCCGATTACTCCTTTCAATTTCACTTAGTTGATAGACAACCACCCCAATCCAATAGTCACAGATTTTTTCTTCAACCGTATTATGGTTTGCAATAAATATTTCTTTAGCGTCCTCAAAATCTATGAGTGATTGTTCGAAATCACCTTCAACTCTCAAGACCATAGCTTTTTTGACTAAGTTTTGAGCATTCCTTAAATTTGTAATCTTGTCACCTAAATTTTCTAGATAATAGCTTGCCAGATCTCGCCAAAATAAATCTCCACCTTTTTCTTGCTCTAGTTTTCCTACATAACTAAGCGCCTCTAAAACTTCCCTTGCTTTGTTTTCGTTACCATTCGTTTTACTCTCGACAAACAAGAAAGCAAGTTGTAGTGGTATCAACTTGCCTGAACTTAATTCCCTGTTTTTACTAACAATTTGCCACGCCTTTTCAGTATCATTGGCTTCCTTGGCTTCAAGAAACTCCTTTAGAATTTCTTCTTTTGTTTTGCTAACCGTTCGATTTAATTCAAGTTTTTTGAGCCGCTCACGGGCTTCATCTGCCCATTCTGAATTTGAATCAAGTTTTAGGTAATTTTCCCAGGCTTCCTTGGCTTGGTTAGGTAAAACATCGAGATGGCTGATGCACAAGGCTCGATTAAAATGTGCTTCCAGCAAGTTTTTGTCTAGTTCAATAGCTTTGGCAAACTCCTCGTTGGCTTTGGCAAAAAGCTCGAGGTAAGGCTTGGGCTCATCAGCTTTATTATCTAGTTTTCCAACATTCGTTTTATTCAAACTGCCTTTTTCCATCAGCGCCACGCCTAGATCATTGTGCAATTTGGCATGATTGGCATTCAACTTGATGGCTTTTTCAAATTGTTCGATAGCCTCATCGAACTTCTTCCGAGTTAGATAAACGCGCCCGAGTTCGTGAAGATTTTCGGCAGTCTGGTTTTGTCTGACTAAGTTTCTGGCATTAAGGTCGGCAAAATCTAATTCATCATCTTTAGCTTGATTGTCCCCGCGGGTGCCTTCGGTCTTTGGCGCATAATTAAAATCGCTGATTCGAGATTCAAGCGGACGTGCATCTTTCTGATAATTATTTAACGCGACCAAAACCTCCGACTGAGTATTGTAATTCTTCCAAACGAAATATCCTGAGTATCCGATGATCAGCACTAACGCCAAACTGCCAAATCCAAGGGCAAGTTGATGTAGTCTAAAACTTGCTTTCAATTGCTCAAGAAAACTTGGCTTGGCTTCGGCAACAGGCGTTTTTTGCGAAAGGATCTTGAGTTGGCGGATAATATCAACTTGTTCGCGCCGCGATTTGGTGATCAGATAGTTTTGCTCAAATGCAGTTTTATCCTCAGAATTGAGGGTTTCATCGAGATAATCTTCGTTGAGAGCGGACTCGGCGACCTGGAGTTCGGCTTCGATTTCGGCGTTTGAAATTATCTCAATCTCCAACGCCTCAGCCTCTGACGGACTCAGTTTGCCTAAGAAATAGTCTCTAAATTTAGTCGTTTCCATCTGCACCCAATAGTAATGGCAAAATTCGCCGTTTTCTTATAAAGAATTTTTGCTCAAGCATCCTTCGACACAAATTCGCAGGGTATGTCTGAGACGGTGAACTTTAACGTGCAAGTTATTCATTGAAATATCTCGTTTTGCAGCGATATTTCGGCGATATTCAAACTTTTCGCTTTTATTTTTGCTGTAATAGTCCGTGACCAATTCCCTCTCACCCGCCCCAAGTTTATTCAAACATTCTTCCAGGCAATCAAATTGTATTTCAATGTTTTCGGTATCGTCGATCGGATTGTGGAGATGTTGTTTCGTTTCAATATCGATTTCTTTGCGAGTTCGTTTTAGTTCCTCCAAAAACATCTTCGAAGCAAATCCGAAAAAAATTGTTATCGGCTGATTTCCGGCGGACAAATCTAATTTTGGCAATTTTCGCGCAACTCGATTGATGGTTTCATCCGCTAGATCCTCCTCATTGCTACAACCTTTAAAACGAAAATAGCGAGTTAAACCCTGACGGACAGACTCATACCGTTTCCCCGCCTCTTCACGATTTGGAGAGAACCAGTTGAGTAAGCCGTCAAATTCGGCTTGATCAAGGGAAATCTTCTTGCTCATTTTGGAAATTCGATTCAATATCGCACAAAATTCGCCAATCTCAAAGAGAAAAAACTCACCAACCTTGCCGGCGACACAGGATATCAAGCCGAATTTCCCATTCGAATACGGAGACCGCTTTGGCTGGGAAGACTTTTGCGACCAAGTGCAGAGATGTTTTATCTGAAGAAATAAAGAGGTTTGCCCGCGACTAAAGCAGATAAAACGCGAAACCTATCCTGTATTTCGCATCGTATCGCTTTCATTCGCGGGCCTTTTCTCACCGAATAATCGAGCCGAAAACTTTCCTAAGAATACTCGTCGTTCGGCCGATCGGATCTTTGCGAATTTTCTTTTCCTCGTCGGCGACCAGCAAGAACAAGCCGTCGAGAGCCTTTTGCGTGACGTAACCGTCGAGATCGCTGGCGTCCTCGCCGATCGCTTTCCCGATAAAACCGTAACGACCGATCATGTCCTTGTACTTTTGCGTAACGCCTACGCTGGCCGTTGCCTCCTCGACAAGTGGACGGAATTTGTCGCGCAATGTGTTTTCGCTAGTGCGGCGGAAAAATTGCGTTGCCGCGTCGTCCTGGCCGCTAAATAATATCTTACGTGCGTCGTCGAACGTCATCTGCTTGATCGCATCGAGAAAAACGTCAATAGCGACCGGGACTGCTTTTTCGGCCGCGCGGTTCATCGAAACGACGAATTCGTCAACACGTCTTCCCTGCCCGAACGCACGAAGAGTCTTCTCCATCTTGGCGATCTTGCCCGGCAACGGAATCCGGACGCGGGCGTTGCCAAGAAAACCGTCCTCGCGACCGAGGCTATCAACTGCGAATTTGACGCCTTTGCCGAGCGCTTCCTTGAGCCCGCTCGAGATATCGGCGGTCGAAAGCTTCGGCGTTGGCGTCGGCCTCGGCTTTGTCTTAACCTGTGCGGATGCAAAGTTAACGGCTAGCAACGTCGCGGCGAGTGACAAAAAGATCTTTGATAAATTCATAATAGATTCTCGTTTCTCAATGACTGTTCGATCGAGAATGGCAACGTTCAGATTACAAGACACGAAAATTGGTTTTCCGCTAATTACTTCGCCTTGCCCTGATTGGCAACAGCCTCTTGTGCGGCTTTGATCGCATCGGCGTCGCCGAGATAGTAGTTCTTAAGCGGCTTTAGCTCGGCGTCGAGTTCGTAAACGAGCGGCACGCCGGTCGGAATGTTGAGATTCACGATCTCGTTGTCGGAAATTCCGTCAACATGCTTTACCAGCGCCCGCAGGCTGTTGCCATGCGCGGCGACGATCAGGCGTTTGCCGGCACTGATCTTTGGCGCGATCTCGTTTTGCCAATACGGCACGACACGCTCGACGGTGTCTTTCAAACACTCTGTCTTTGGAAAGCTCTCGATCCCTGAATAACGCGGATCGCCCCCGAGCCAACGCTCGTCAGTTTTGTCCAACTCGCCGGGCGGAACGTCGTAGCTGCGCCGCCAAATCAAAACCTGTTCGTCGCCGTACTTCGCAGCCGTTTCGGCCTTGTTCAGGCCCTGCAGAGCGCCGTAGTGCCGCTCATTGAGCAACCAGGATTTTGTCACCGGGATCCACATCAGATCCATCTCGTCCATGATGATCCAAAGCGTGCGGATCGCGCGTTTCAGGACCGATGTGTAGGCTTGGTCAAATACGAAACCTTCTGCTTTTAGCAATTTACCCGCGGCATGAGCTTCGCTGACGCCTTTTTCGCTCAAGTCGACATCCATCCAACCGGTGAAACGGTTTTCCTTGTTCCACGTGCTCTCGCCGTGACGTATCAAAACTAATTTGTGCATATGACGGAACGCGGACGCCCTGTGGCGCAATGCGAGATTGCTCGCATGCAACCCGCGAAAACTATCGTACTTCAGACGCCGCAAGCGGCGTTTCCGGACGAGGGCGTCCGCGTTCCATTAATTATTCAATATTTTCTTCGCCTCGCCAATCAGGTAGAGCGAGCCCGTGATGAGAACGATGCCGTCCTCGCCCGTCACTTCATCGGCTTTTGCAAGCGCGTCACCGACAGTTGGTGTCAAAAAAACTCTTTGTCGATCGAACGTTTGACCAATGAACCGCTCGAGTTCAGCAGCCGACATTGCTCGTTCATTGTCCAGTTGGGTCAGAATCAGAAACTCAGCCTTTGGCTGCAAAATCTCGATGATCTCACCTACGTCCTTGTCCCTCATCGCTCCAAAAACAAGCGTGATCGGGCGTTTTTCAAATTCATCGAGGAAATTCCGCAGAGCCTTTGCACCGCCAATGTTGTGCGCGCCGTCGAATAAATATCGCCCTTGATACTCAAGCCGGCCGGGATGGCGCGCGTTTTCGAGGCCCCAAATGATATGCTCAGTTGTAATCGGAAAGTGTGACTGTAATTCCTCGGCAAGCAAAATTGCAACTTTAGCGTTCTCAATTTGGTGATGCCCAAGTAATCCAAGTTTTTTGACCCGATAATCTGCTTGATCTGTTTGAAAGTTTAACCACCCACTACCGAAGGTGATTTTGACTTTAGTCGCAAACTTTGCATCAATTCCGAATTGCTCGCATCGATCACGAATGACCTTTTCGGCTTCAGGTATTTGTTCGCCAATAACGACACGAGAGCCTTCGTGAATGATCGCGGCTTTTTCGGCAGCGATCTCCTCGATCGTGTCGCCGAGGTATTGCTGATGATCGTAGTCGATCCGTGTAATTGCAGCTAGTTCGGCGTTTGCGGCCGTCGTTGCATCCAGCCGGCCGCCTAGGCCAGTTTCGAGAATGCCAAGCTTAACTTGCGCTTCAGCAAGGGCAAGCAAGGCGATAGCTGTCACTTGTTCGAAATAAGTCGGGAAAACCGTAAGACGATTAAGAGAAAAAAGCTTTTCTACAGCACTTTTTACTCTAAACGTTAGTTCCGCAAAGTCCTGTTTAGGTAACACACTTCCGACAATTCTGATGCGTTCGAGAACCGTTTCTATATCTGGAGATGTGTAAATGCCATTTTTTATGCTGGCAGCTCTACATATGCTCTCGACAAACTCACAACACGAGCCTTTACCGTTCGTCCCTGCTATTTGGACTTTCAAATAGTTTTTCTGAGGATTGCCAAGATCAGAAAAAATCTCTATTGAATTCCGTATATCCCAATTAATCGAGAGTGTTTCATGCCCAAGCGAAACCAAATACTCGGAAGCTTTCTCGAAATCAAACTTTTTCATTATTACTGAATCTTCTAATTCACACTTTGTCTTTATCACGAGTTTTGCTGCCGCAATGAAAACGCTCGGTTTTTACAAATGCAGAAAGATGAAAATTCACATGGAGCACACTCATCCTCTTCACGTTGAATCGGAACGACTCGGTCAAAATTTTCCCAGCGATACCTTTTGTAATCTTTCGTTGAGTGTTTCTTCTCTTTTAGAGCCGCAAAATTACCGCATAGCAAGTGGTCTTTGGTTATCTTTACGGTATTTACGTAGTTTGAAAAAACAAATTTGCCATCAATCTGAAAATAGAACTTTCGGAGTAACTTAAATATCTCTTTGATCCTTGTGACTTCGATTGGTAAGGTCTTAATCCGCCACGGAGACATTGAAGAGATGCTCAATAGGTCGTTATAGACTAATGGTAATGGTTTGTTAGATAGATAATAGGTTGCATCTTCTTTATCAGCATTAACCCACAACCCCAGTGATAAATTATGCAGATCAAAGGCGCTTAAATTCAGAATTCGCACTCTGAAGACCCTTTCCTGTGGGTCAAACGCAATAACTTCGGAGACTCGGACTACCTCAACCGTCCATATGTATCTTAGTAGATAGAGACCGACAAATATCGCAACATAAATGGTTCCGTATAGGGCTTGAATGGCCGCAGCTATGCGCGCGGAATCTTTTGGAACAATATCCCCATACCCGGTCGTCGTTTGAGTGATGGCAGAAAAATAAAGAGCCAATGCAAAACCACAAGCCTTAGAACTATCTGCTGAAAAATAAAGCGAATCAATCTTGAAATAAATCAACGCAAAAATCAGTATTGAAATAAGGTATAAGCCAACGACCAAAAAGAAATAAGGTATTATGGGAATCTGCGAAAGCAACTTTGTGATGCGGTATTTTTTGGAATGATTGCTCATTAGTCAACTTACAATTTCTGCCGTGAACGCTCTACTTTCTATTCACGAGCGTAACAGCCGCCGATGATAATTAATGTGCCCTAGATGCCAGTTGAAGTGCGTTGCGAGGTGCGTGAGAAAAAATCCGGTAGTCATCGGCTTACCGAAAACTTCGATCGGGTAAGTTTTTGCGTAATCATCGTCGGTTAACTTTGCGAGCGTTGCGAGCACGATACTCTTAGCTTCATCTATGTCCTGCAGCAGTGCGCTCTTCGCAATGTTTTTAGCAGAAAACTCGGCATCGCGGTCACGAACATAACCCGTGCCGCCCAGAACTGCGCCGAAGAAATGTTTGAGATTGCCGGTCAGGTGCAAACACAAATTCCCTGCCGGATTTGTAATATCACCGCCGACCTTCCACAGATCCGCTTCGTCGGAGTAAAGTTCGATCTCCTCTCGCAGTTTTGTTAGATCTCGGTCGTAGAGTTCAAGAAGTATATCTTTCAGCATATTGATTTGGCTGAGGCTTTGGTTCCAGAATCAGCCACGAAGTAAATGTGCCCGTGCGACTGTTCTCGACGGGCGCCCTTACTTCGTGCGGGCTTCTGCAACGCCCTCGTTCATCATAAAATCGAGCATTCTGATTATGGTGTCTCGCATTTCGCGGCGGTCGACGACCATATCAACCATTCCGTGTTCGAGCAAAAACTCGCTGCGCTGAAAGCCTTTCGGCAGCTTTTGACGAATTGTCTGCTCGATAACACGCGGCCCGGCAAACCCGATCAGCGCTTTTGGTTCGGCAAGGTTTACGTCGCCGAGCATCGCGAAGCTCGCGGTAACGCCACCGGTTGTCGGGTCGGTCAGAACCGAGATAAACGGCAAGCGCGCCTCGTGCAGACGTGCAAGCGCCGCCGAGATCTTACCCATCTGCATTAAGCTAAGCGTGCCCTCCTGCATGCGAGCGCCGCCCGACGCAGCAAAAATCACAACTGCGGCGCGATCACGAAGACCATACTCGACGAGCCGCGTAATTTTCTCGCCGACGGCCGAGCCCATCGAGCCGCCGATAAACGACATGTCCATCGCGGCCACGTAGGTCAAATGTCCGCCGACCTTGCCCTTGCCTGAGATGATCGCCTCGGGCAAACCCGACGTCTCGACGGCCTGATCGATGCGGTCGGTGTATGGCTTCGAGTCAAAAAAACCGAGCGGATCGCCCGACGTAACATCATCATCGAGCCGCTCATATTTGCCGTCATCAAAGAGATCGTCCAATCGACCGATCGCCGTGTAGCGAAAATGATAGTCGCAATGCGTGCATACCTCGTGACTCTCCGTGAGTTCGCGTTTGTAAAGCGCGTTCTCACACTCGGGGCATTTTACAAAAATGCCCTCGGTCCTGACGGTCTGCTGTTCATCGGACTCCTGACTTTGAATTTTTGGCTTATCTCTGCGAAACCACGCCATAAAAATGGTGAATGGTGAAGGGTGAATCGTAAACGGTCTTCACTGTTCAGAGGATAAGTATAGAGCAGAGCTGCCCCAGTCGGCGAACCGTGGAAGCCTTATCATTCATCATTCACCATTTATCGTTCACCATTATGACAAGATCGCGGCCATCTGCGAATGGATCAGGCCGTTGCTCGCGAGTATCGGCGGCGAATAGATATTGAGCTTTGAACCGTCGTATTTGCTGATTTGACCTCCGGCCTCTTCGATAAGCAGCACGCCGGCAGCCATATCCCACGGGTTCAAACCTTCTTCCCAAAAACCGTCGAAGCGACCGCAGGCAACATAGGCCATGTCGATCGCCGCCGACCCATCGCGCCGCACGCCGCGTGAATTAAGCAAGAACTGGGTTAAGTGGCGCGCGAAATCTTCGCGGCGTTTAATATCGTATGGAAAGCCGGTGACGATAAGAGCCTCGCTCAGTTCTTCGCATGTCGAAACGCGAACGGGCTTGTTGTTCAGGCTCGCACCGCGACCCCGTTCGGCGGCGAACAACTCGTCCCGCGTCGGATCGTATGTCACGCCTGCGACGATCTCGCCGTTGTTCTCGAGGGCGATCGTCACGCAAAAGCACGGATAGCCGTGTGCAAAATTTGTCGTTCCATCGAGCGGGTCGATTATCCACTTTAATTCAGAATGACCGTCAATCACGGCTTCGCCCGACTCTTCTGCAAGTATTGCGTGTTTTGGAAAGTGCGACCTGATGCGCTCGACGATGAGAGCTTCGCTCGCAAGATCGGCTTCGGTAACGAGGTTTATGTCGCCTTTTTTTGAGACGTGCAGTTCGCGGCCAAACTTTTCGAGCAGCAAGCGGCCCGCGTCACGGGCTGTCTCAATCGCAAAATTAAGCATAAGAGGATTTTCAACGCAAAGTCGCAAAGAAGCAAAGACGCTAAGGACAAAACGAATCTATACCTTTGCGTCTTATGTCGCTTTGCGTCTTTAGGTTGAATCTATTTATCGAAAATAAATATCGACGTAGTCGGCCACCGCGTCGCACGGATTATCGATCTCGGTCATTCGCCAGTATTTTCGCTTTCCGGTTATACGAAAGACGAGTTCTTTTCCATCCCGAACACACGGCTTGCCCTCATTGATATGGCTGACCTGAGTCGTCACTTTACCGTCGAGCCAGAACTCTTTCGCATCGATGCGAGTTATCACGCCGTCGACACGGACAAAGTCTGTATTGCCCCGACCTTTCTGCTCGCCCGTGAGATAGTAAACGCCGCGTTTGTTGGTTACCGTCGCTCGGCCGAAGTAGTCCCAACTTATCCATTGCAGCGACATCAGATGACGGCCAAGCAGTTTGCCGGCAGCCGCCCTATCGCTGATCTTGGTTCGCTCCTGCGCAAAACAAAGCGTGGAAAGCAGCACAACAAGCGAAAGTAAAAAGACGGTTCGTTTTAACATACTAAGTTTATTTAGCCGTTTTCCGCTCGGCGATGGCGAGAAACTCTCGAACTTGATCGTCCCAAAATGCCCAGGTGTGACCGCCCGGAAGTTCGCGATACTCGTGCGGAATCTTCTTCTCATTAAGCAGGGAAAGAAAGTCGCGGTTATTCTGGATCAAAAAATCTTCCGTGCCGCACGACTGATAAATGAACGGCATTGCTTTGATCCTGTCAGGATTCGCGTCACGCACGATCGCGAAGATGTCGTTCACCTTTCGCGTATCGCCGGCCTCAGGCCCAAAGATCGCGTCAATTCCCTTGCCTATGTTTCCTGCGTTCTTTTCAGTAAAGCTTGTCGCACCGAGCGCACCGCTAAAAGAACCGACGAGCGAAAACATCTCAGGATACTTGAGTCCAAACTTTATGGCGCCGTAACCGCCCATCGACAGACCGGCGATCACCCGTCCGCGACGCTCTGCAACCGTGCGAAACTTTTTGTCGATCTCGGGAATCAGCTCTTTGACGATGTAGCTCTCGTATTTGTCATTCGCCGCTGAAACGCTGTCAGTGTACCAGCCGTTTTCACCTTCGGGTGTGACAATAATAATGTTGTGCTGTTCTGAATAATTGACGACGCCTGTTTTAGTAGTCCAGTTCTCAAAACGTCCAGTAAGTCCGTGAAGTAAGTAAATCACGGGAAAGATTCTTCCAGTCGAATCTTTGTCCCAGTATCTTGCGGGAAGCACAACTCGGTAGGGCATTAATCTGCCGTTCATCAACTTGCTTTTGAACGGTATTGTAACGATCCGTCCAGTAACATAAGGAGAAACTGGAGAACTTATGCGCTGATCTTCGACTTGCGCAAAAGTTGGCGCAACAAAAAGAAAGGCGACTAACAAAATAAAAAACGATCTTTTCATTTACCCAAACAACTTCCCAAACCAGCCACCGCCGTCCTCTTCTTTGCCAACGACCTGTGCGAGTTCGCCAGAGTCGAGCCAGACGCCCGAGCATTTGTTGCAGACGTCGATCTTGATGTTTTCAAAATCGGCCTCGACGAGCGTGCCGTCGCACTTTGGACATTTTATCTCGAGCGATTTTGCGTCCTCGGCCTCGAGTTTGGCCTTCATCTTGGCGATGACCTCTTGTTCCTTGCGGCGAAAATACTCATTCTCGAGCGCGTCACCACGTTTTTCTAAATCAATGGGCATAAATTACTCCTGTTAGTCGTAAAGTAAAAAGTAAAAACGTAAAAGTCAAAACGTTCCCTCTATCCTGAATTCTGACTTTAAACTTTTCACTTTTTAAGTTTCTGTCTTATGCACGGAGCGCATCCGCTGCCGGGCTTTCTTTGAGCGGCGGATCGTGTTTCGCCGTTTGAGGCTGCTCTCCGCCCAATCGGAAACCTGCTTGAGCGGATGCCACTCGAAATCCTCGAGCGGCAGCACCTCGCTTGACGAGTCTTTTAACTTCAAAGTACTGAAAGCGACAAAAAAGATTATCAGATTAAAGATCGCACCGACCAGTATGACCAACCAGCCCGGAGCGAGTCCGATCTGTGCTCGCTGAAAGATCAGATCCCAAAACGCACGCTTATCCGCCTCAGAATTTAGCAAGATCGGCGCCGGATGGATATAAACTTTTAGCGTCCAAGATAGGGCGAGCAAAACAAAGATCCAGAGATAATTTGCGCGCAGACGTCGACCGAGGGCTTCCCACGTGCTGATCGTAAAGTGCGGAGCGATCAGATCGCCCGATAGGTGGTCGGCCCACTCTTTGTCCGGCGGAATTGTTCGATGCGACAACATCGGCGCGAAATAACCTGTCTCCAGGACACGTACCCGATTGGCCCAAACCTCGTAATAGCGATATCGCCGGGCCTCCATAAAGAGAAAGATCGAGACCAGGATCGTGTTTATCGGGATGGCAAAATGCGGATTATCGGGCGAACTAAAAACAAAGGACAGCGTCGCACCGGCGGTGATCACGGCCCAATTTGTCGTCGCATCCAGTCGGTTGCGCCAGATGTTTGAACGCTGGATCTCACCCCGATAAAAATGCACCATTGCGGTGTTAAATTCAGCCGGTGCAAGTTTTGTGACGATGGTCTGCGGCGTCGGTTTCGGCTTCTGCCCGCGACGACGCACCTCTTCGGCAAAGGCGCGAAAGCCCTGCGGCACATTCGTTATGTGAATGTCGTCGTCTATAGCCTGGGTTCCGGAACGAACCTCTTCGTTCATAGTTTTTGCGCGATACGAAAGCGTCGAGGGGACGAAAGCTTTTACGTTTTAAATGTAAACCTTTGGTCGGGCGGATGCAAGAATGTAAGGTTTTCGGCTAAACTCTGTTTCGATGAGCGAAATGGACGAAGACTGGATGCTCCAAGCGATCAATCTTGCGCGCGAAGCGGAGAAAAAAGGCGAAGTGCCGGTCGGCGCGGTGATCGTCGATGAAAAAGGTGCGATCCTTTCCGCGGCCTGTAATCTGACGATCAAGAACATCGATCCAACGGCTCATGCCGAGATATTAGCACTTCGCATCGCGGCGGCCCGCGTAGGCAATTACAGACTCAACGGCGCAACGGTCTACACAACTATCGAACCGTGTGCGATGTGCGCCGGGGCACTGGTCAACGCCCGCGTGGCTCGGCTCGTTTATGGCGCCGCGGATGAACGCTTTGGCGCCGTCGAAACGCACTTTCGATTATGCGACAGTTCCGTTCTGAATCACCGCATCGAGATAACCGCAGGCGTGCTCGCCGACCAATGCCGTGCCCTGATGCAGGATTTTTTCAAAGCGCGCCGAAAATAGCGGTAGGCTGCCGCTTGCCGATTTCGCACCCAATCCTTTATATTCTATATTTCAACTCACGCGGAGAGGTGCGAGAGTGGTTGAATCGGGCAGTCTCGAAAATTGTTGTGCCTTAACGGGCACCGTGGGTTCGAATCCCACCCTCTCCGCCACTCATTTTGGAAAGGTGCAAGAGTGGTTGAATTGGCAGCATTGGAAATGCTGTGAGCCTTAACGGGTTCCGTGGGTTCGAATCCCACCCTTTCCGCCATTACGATTTGGGATTGGAGATCTCAGATTTTAGATTTCGATCCGGAATCAGAAATCGCAATTCACAGATCAATATATGGCTCCAGGCTCCGCACAACGCTTTATTGTGAACTCCGCTAGGCGAGGAATCGAGCAACGGTAGCAATTTCAGGCGTGTGTTGCGATCAAGTCTGGAGCCTCCAATTTTACTGACTCTCAAGTCCTTACTGAATCTCCCCGATTATAAATTATTACAAAATGAAATATCTGCTTGACGGATATGACATTCTGCTATATCTTGTTCGTAAGGTTGATACTACGATTTCGCCTTATTAAAAACCTAAGGCAATTGGTGGAAAGGAAATATGAGTGAAAATAATTTATGCATATTATCAGCCGAAGGGCTTTACGGGTTTACTCGGAAAAACACCCAGTAGCCGAGCAGGTTTTGAGCGACTGGTTTCGGAAAATGAAACAGATCAGTCCAGCAAATTTTGCCGAGCTTAGACAAACTTTTCCTAGCGCAGATATATTCGGAAAATGTGTCGTGTTCAATGTTGGCGGTAACAATTATAGAGTGATCACACACGTCAATTTCAAACTAAAGAAAGTATTTATTCGTTACGTCTTAAGCCATGCCGAATATGACAAAGATAAGTGGAAACATGATTGCTGAATCGGCACACGAGAAAAAATGACAACCAATTACGACCCGCAAAAATACGGCAAACTGCTGGTTGAGTGTTTACCAACGGTCATAAATACCGAAGCGGAAAACGAGCGCGCACTCGCAATTGCCGGCCGTTTGATGAAAAAGGGTGAGGACAATCTTTCTCCCGAGGAAGAAAGTCTGCTCGATCTGCTCGTAACGCTCATTGAGGACTTTGAGGAAAAAGCTTATCCGATGGGTGAGACGTTTAATCCACAAGTTGCTCTACGTTCGTTGATGGAAGAGCACAGCCTTAAACAGACTGACATGGTCGATATCTTCGGCTCGCAAGGCGTCGTGTCGCAAGTGCTCAACGGCAAGCGCTCGATTAGTAAGGCTCAGGCCCGTCGTCTCTCCGAAAGATTTCGCTTGCCACTTGATGTTTTTATCTAAACTCAGGAGCTTCTGACCACGACTCGACTTTATCCTTTCGCTTTTATCCTTTATCCTTTAGTAAATGAGCTATCAGGTTATAGCCCGAAAATGGCGGCCGCAGGTTTTTGACGAGGTCACCGGTCAGGAAGTGATTACGCGCTCCTTGCGTAACGCGCTGGAGTATGACCGCCTGCATCACGCATATTTGTTTTCGGGTGCTCGCGGCGTCGGTAAGACGACAACGGCCCGCATTCTCGCGAAAGCTCTCAACTGTCACAAAACAAAGGACAAACCTAATCTCACTCCGTGCAAAACGGATGCTAAGGATGCATGCGCCTCGTGCATCGAGATCAGTGAGAGCCGTTCGATCGACGTGCTTGAGATCGACGCCGCGTCACACACCGGCATCGACGATGTTCGCGACACTATCATAAACAGCATCGATTTCAATCCCGCCCGCGACCGATACAAGGTGTTCATCATCGACGAGGTCCATCAGCTATCTAAGCCGGCTTTCAATGCTTTGCTAAAAACTCTCGAGGAACCGCCGGCGAATGTTGTTTTCGTTATGGCGACGACTGAGCTGCATAAGGTGCCCGAGACGATTCTTTCGCGCTGTCAGGAATTCGAGTTTCGCACCATACCGCTGCAGAAGATCTTCGACCGGCTAAAGCAGATAGCAGCCGCAGAAAAGATCGACATAGACGACGACGCCTTGCGAGAACTCGCCCGCTCAGGCGAGGGGTCAATGCGCGATGCGCAAAGTAATTTTGATCAGGTCATCAGCTTTTCGTCCGACAAGATCACGTCTGCCGATGTAACAAATGCGCTCGGATTCGCCGGCGTCGAGGTTTTATCAAAAACCGTCGAAGCTATTGCAAATAAAGATGTTAAGGCTGTACTTGCAGTCGTCGACGATCTTATGTCACGAGGCCATGACCTGCGCAATTATTGTCGTGATCTGCTCGGCCTGTTTCGCGATCTGTTGGTTTTCAAGGTCGCCGAGAGCGAACAGAATCTCTTCGAGGCCGCGGTTTTCAGCAACGACGACATGAAACGGATGTCATCGAACTTTGCCGAGGCCGACCTGATCCGTTTCTTTAATTCGCTCGCTGAAACCGAAACCGCTCTTCGCGAGGCCGCTCATCCGCGATACATGCTTGAGATCGGGCTTGTAAAGCTGCTCGAAATGCGCGAGCTGGCGTCGCTTGAGAGCATCATCGAGCGCCTTGACGCTCTTTCAACCGGCGCTCCGTTGCCTGAAAGACCTAAAACCGTCTCGGCACAAACGGGTGCGGGTTCATCCGCGACGCCGGAAAAAAAAACTTTGAATTCGGCTCCTGACGCTGCGAAAAGCGACATTTTCGAGGAACCACCGGACGATTTTCCTCAATTTGACGAACCTGTTCACGAAACAGATCCGGTTGCCGAACTGCCTGAACCCGTGACCGTAACGCCTGCCCAGGTCAGGCTTGCCCCGTTGACTGCACTAGAGCTTGAACACGCCGCCGATCAGCGGCTTGACGATGCTTATGAAGAAAAACTGTCGTTCGCCGGTGACGACCTTTTGCCGATCGCGGGCGCGACGATGTTAGCCGAGACCGTTTCTCAAACGCCGCAACCGATCACGCAGAGAGCATTCTCAAACGGTGTCGCCGCGGCAACAGGGGCGGCCGCAACCGCAGCAGCTATCGATGTCTCGTCAATGATCCCGGACCACGTTCGCGAATTGGATGATATCGAGATGCCAAACCTTAGCGACGATCCATCTGTTGAAGAGCTGAGAGCTTACGCTGAAGCTCATCCTACAATTCGGCGCGCCATGCGGATTTTCCAAGCGAAGATCATTGAGGTCGAACGCGCGTGACGCAATTCTCGCGAACATCGACGGAGCTCGTTTCGTAAAACACCGCTTGATTTGGCAATATTAAGGTCATCTTGTTGAAACGTAGCCATTTGCCCCGATTTCTGTTAGTTGTCGCGAGCGTTCTTCTCGCGGCTTCGGTTCCCTTTTCTCAAGATTCCACCTGGTCGCAGAATGTGTCGCCCTTGCCGCCACCGACCGGTTTTGTAAACGACTATGCGGGCGTGCTCAGCGATGCGACAAAACGTGACCTCGAAAGCACGCTCAAAAACCTAAAAGAAACTACCAATCCGCCGGTCGAGATCGCCGTCGCGATAGTAAAAACAACAGGTGAACGCCCGATATTCGACTACTCGCTGGCGGTTGCCCGCGGTTGGGGGATCGGTTCAAAGGCGGACGACAACCCGAGCGCACTGCTCTTTATCGCGATAGACGACCGCAAGTACTTTACGCAGGTAAGCAAAGACCTCGAGGACGAGCTTCCCGACGGCATCGTGGGTAGTTTGCAGCGACAGTATCTCGTGCCCGAGTTCAAAAAAGGCAATTACGACAAAGGCGTCGGTGATACAGTCCAGGCCTATATAGCGGTTATCCGCGGCAAAGGTAACACCTCTGGCAACACGAATACCGCAAAACCCACGGCGGCGAACGACGAGCCGATAGGCGGTTCGATCTTTGGTATTTTTTGCTGTCTGGTGATCATTATAGTCATCTTGATCATCATCTTTAGCCGCTCGGGCAGAGGGCCGACAAAAGGCGATCGTGATCGTTGGGGTGGCGGCGGATTTGGGTCGGGCGGGGGTGACGCCGCTGGTGCGTTGCCGTGGATCATCGGCGGAATCTTGGGTTCCGGCGGTTCGAGCGGTTCCTCGTCATCGAGTGATTGGGGCGGAAGTAGCGGCGGCTGGGGCGGATTTGGCGGCGGTGGCGATTTTGGCGGCGGCGGTGGTGGAGGAGACTGGTAGCTCATGGAACACTTTTTTGCGGATTTTATCGATGATCTGAAATCGACGCACGGTAAAAATTTGTCGTCCGTCATTCTCTACGGCTCGGCGGCAGCGGGTGATTTCGTGCCGCATCAGTCTGATTACAACATACTCGTCGCTCTCCACAAGATCGGCCCCGAGGACCTGCGAAACGCCCACGCCTGTGTTCGCGAATGGGCAAGGGTTGGCAATTCAGTGCCGGTGTATTTCACCGTCAGCGAGTTGCAAAATGCGGCCGACGTCTTCCCTATCGAGTTTCACCAGATGAGCAAAGCCCGCAAGGTGCTTTACGGTCCCGACGTGCTGGCAGATTTGAGTATCAGCGATAAGTTTCTTCGGCTACAGGCCGAGTACGAGCTTCGCAGCAAGCTGCTCCAACTTCGGCGTCAGTATATACCGGCGTCGTCCTCGATCGATGGCTTAAAACAACTGATGGCCAGCAGCTTGCCAAGCTTTGTCGCACTATTCCGCGCTATCCTGCTGCTAAAAGGCATCGAACCACCCGCGACAAAGCATGAGATCGTCGCAATGACGGCAAAGCACCTTGAAATAAAAGGGCTGCCGTTTGAAAAAATATTCAATATTCGTGAAAATAACTTCACCCAAGATTTGGACGAAAAGGGCGCCAACGCATTGTTTGGCGAATACATGGAGCAGATCGAAAACGTGATCCACGCCGTCGATAACATCGGCAAATGATCCGTTCGGAGTACAACTATGAAAAGAGCAATTTTACTAACCGTTATTTTTATCGCGGCCTTTGGACTCAGCGGCTGCAGCTACAACCAACTGACTGCAGAACAACAACAAGTCAAAGGTAAGTGGTCAAGTGTTGAAAGCGCAATGCAGCGCCGCGCAGATTTGATCCCGAATCTCGTTGAAACTGCGAAGATGGCCGGCGTTCAGGAACAAGAAGTTTTTGGTCAGATCGCCGACGCGCGGTCGCGACTGCTCGATGCGTCGAAAGTACAAGGCACGGGTATCGATGGCGACAAAACGCCCGAGCAAAAACTGGCTGTTATCGAGGCAAATAACTCTTTTGGCGGGACGATCGGACGCTTGTTGAGCCTGCAGGAAAACTATCCTGTGCTGCGTTCAAACGAAGCGTTTATGAAGGTCCAGGATGAGTTGTCGGGAACGGAAAACCGCATAAACACGGCGCGTCTCGACTTCGTTGACGCAGTTACGAAATACAACACGACCCGAAATTCGTTCCCGGCGGTGCTGACCGCAGGTCTGCTCGGTTTCAAAGAAGAACCTTTCTTTAAAGCCGAAGAGGGAGCTCGAACCGCGCCTAGCGTCGGCGACGCCAACTCGATGCGACGGACGACAACGCAACCGGCCGCTCCGGCGCCTGCGAATGCGGCACCCGCGGCTCCGGCAAATGCGGCTCCGGCGACAAAGCCATAAAAAACTAGTACCCACGAAACGCACTAAAAGCACGAAAAGCTAGATTTCAACAAGGTCTGGCTTTTCGTGCTTTTCGCGTATGTAGTGGGCTGAACTTATTCTTTTCGAAGAAGATCGATGTAATCCACGACGCCGACGATCGCCGAGTCGATCGCGGCTCCGGCTTTGCCTGTTGCGGCGGTCGAGGCCGACCAGCCTTCTTGTGCGATGATGACAATGTCGCCCTCGCCCGAGTTTACCGAGTCGAGTGCGATGCATGTGTAGTCCATGTCTTCGCCTGTCGGGGTGATCTGTCGGCAGAGCATCGCACGCGTCCCCTCGTAACGCTGATTCTTTTGCGTTGCGACAACGTTACCAATGACTCTGGCAATTAACATTTAGGGATTAAAAACGTGTGAGTCTGAATCGATGATTCCGACGATAGTGCAGTCGGTCGGCGTTTCGTCGCGTTTGAACGGGAAGCTCGCCTCTTTGCCGCGACACCAGAATACAAGCTCGCCCACGCCTGCTCCGACCGCGTCGAGTGCAACCATCGGCTTTCCTTTTTCTTTAAGATCCGCATCGAGCGTCTGTACGATCAAAAACTTACGCCCGTGAAGTGACTCGTTCTTCACGGTAGCTACAACATTTCCGATGACGCGTGCGATCTGCATTTCTTAATAAGTCTGGCGAGTCGGTAGAGTCTAGTGAGTCGCGGAAAGTTGTCTCCATCTATTGAGTCTCAGGACTCGCAAGACTCTCTCAACTCTCAGGACTGGTAAAGTCTATTTCATCAATGACGCCGATGATCGCCGCGTCTACGGGGCAATCTTTATTCCCCTCGGCCATGCGAGCGCTCGAGCCGCCGACGACGATCACTTTTTCGTGAAAGCCGGCTCCGACGGTATCGACGGCAACAAGATAGCCGCTCTGGTCAGAGCCGTCGAGGTTGATCGGCTTGACGATGAGCAGCTTCTTTCCGTGAAGGCGTTCGTCTTTTTGCGTGGACACGACGGTGCCCAATATACGTGCGATGATCATCTTGGAGTTCCAAGTTCCAGGTTCCAAGTTCCAAGTTTGCATCCGCGGCAGCGAACTCGAAACTTGGAACTCGGAACTCGAAACCTATTTACGGACGACCGGCAGCGTCTCATCAACGCTCGAGTGCGGACGCGGGATGACGTGGACGCTGACCAGTTCACCGACCCGACGTGCGGCTGCGGCTCCGGCGTCAGTCGCCGCCTTAACGGCAGCTACGTCGCCACGAACGATCGCCGTGACAAAGCCTGCGCCGATCTTCTCATAGCTGACGAGCTGCACGTTCGCAGCTTTGACCATGGCGTCGGCGGCTTCGATCGTTGCCACCAACCCCTTTGTTTCAACCATTCCCAATGCTTCTTGCATGTAGTTTTGCTCCTGAATTTTCTGTAAAGCTGTCGGTCAAGCTAGTTTAACCCAATTTGGCCGCCTGGCTCAAAAGCTCGATCAACTCTTCACGCGTGAATGAGATCTTTCTGCCGTTCGTGTTTCCTGAATCCGGGTAACTGACATCCATGTCGCACGTGATATTTGTGTCGTGAAGATAGCCACACGCCTGGCAGCGGGCGTTTTCTTTTAAGTAACCGGCCTTTTCGCGAATTTGGATCAGCTTCTCTATCGCGTCCTGCGGCAGATCGTTCGCGCCGCCGAGCGCTTTTGCGAGAATCGCGATCTTGGCCGTGTGCTCGAGCGTTTCGAGGCGGTCCCAGGCCTGCCAAAGGTCTTCGCCATACGCGACCGCACCGTGATTTGCCATTAGAAGCGCGTTGTGATGTGCGACGAACGGCTTCATCGCCTCGGTCAGCTCGTTTGTCGACGGCGTGCCGTAATCGGTCAGCGGCACGCAGCCAAGCGTCAATATCACTTCGGACAAAATTGGTTTGTCGATCGCCAAACCCGCGACCGCAAACGCCGTCCCGTGCGGCGGATGCGCGTGACAAACCGCCTTTATCTCAGGCCGCATCTTGTATATCAGCAGATGCATGGCAAGCTCGCTCGAAGCGCGTTTGTCCGATAGCGGCCTACCGTCCATGTCCGTAAGCGCAAGGCAGTCTTCTGTCATGCGCCCCTTACAAGTCATCGTCGGCGTCGCGAGCACGGTGTTTTCGTCGAGGCGAATCGACACATTGCCGTCGGACGCGACGACATAGCTGCGTTCATACAGCAGCTTACCTACCTCGACAATTAATTTTCGGGCCTTGGCCTCGTCCATTGATCAATAAATTGTAAACGTGTATTCGACCATTCTACGAACACTAACCGGCCGTCCGTTTACACGATTGGGTTCAAAGCGGATTTTCTTAGCCGCTTCGACAGCTTGTTCAGTTAACCCATTAGGCAATGTTTTGATGGGTTCTATAGCTCCTATGTTACCCGAAGCCAAGAAAACAAGACGAAGTATGACCGTGCCTTGAACATTGTTCTGTCGAGCGTCTTCAGTATAGATAGGCCGAGGTTTAGAAATAATTCTCAATGGAGAGCTATTGAAATTGACCGGAACCTCACTCTCGTTCTCGATACCTTTAAGGCTCCATCTGTCTGAACTTCCTGAAATCCCACTGCCGCGAGGTCTCTCAAAAATTTCTTTCTTGAATTTAGCTTCGGACAAAAATGGAATCAACGAATAAAAATGCACAGATAAATAACCCACAGCAAAAGCCAAGGTTAAAGGCAAAAGTCTTAATAACAATTTTGAGACCAACACAGGGTTAAGATTCGTAAACTGAAAGCCACAGATTAACACACCTGGCGCGGCGGCGTTAACCTGTGGCTTCAATTTGAAGAAAATTTACTGGACTCTTTTAACGGTCGGCGGCGGAGCGGGCAGTCCGTCAATCGTTGTGCCCGGCCATTCCCTTTCGAAAGCCGGTTCTGTCGGATGATGAGTCTGGAGCTCCATGCTCTCAAGCTGATTTCTCAGCCGAAGGTTCTCATTCTTCAACTCCTCGTTATCGAGGCGAAGCATCTTGGCCTGATGGCATCTCTTTGCTTTCCAGCCGCGGCCAAAACGCGGACCGCTCAGGTCCACAAAAAAGCTGGCGATGAAAACGCCAATGACGAGCGTCGCAAAGAACGGCAACGCTCTCTTCAGTAAATCTGTAAAGCTAAATGAACGCATGGTAAAACTCCTAAACCTTGTTTACGACGAAGAAGCGAAATCGGTTTCATCGACGTGTGATTTAATTCTATACCTTTCAACTCGCGATGCAAAAAGTGGGCAAGTGGTCGGTAAAATTTTGTTGCCGCCTGCCGCTGATGCGTTGCCCCCGCACCTTTTTTACACTAGACTTTTTCAAGCGTGAAACAATGATCGCCTACTTAAGCGGCAAATTACTGGAAAAGCAAGCAAACGTAGCAATCGTCGATGTCGGCGGGGTCGGATACGAAGTGTCGATACCACTTTCGACCTTTTACGAGCTCGGTGACGTCGGCTCGGACGTGAGTTTGCGCATTTACACGCATGTCCGCGAAGACGCGATACAGCTTTTTGGCTTTAAGACTTTGCGAGAGCGCGATCTTTATCTGCGGCTGATCTCTGTCCAGGGCATCGGCGCAAAGTCGGGCATCACGATGCTCTCGGGCATGAGCGCCGACGAGATAATAATGGCGATCCGCACAAATGATCTCGCCCGGCTGACGTCGATTCCCGGCGTCGGCAGAAAGACCGCCGAGCGCCTCGTGATCGAACTTCGCGATAAGGTCGGCGACCTTTCCGGCGAAGGCTCGGTGCTTGACGCGGCGTCGCGAACAGCACTTCCCGCTGATGCGGTGTTCGAGGATGCTCTTTCGGCGCTGATAAATCTCGGCTACCAGCGCTCCGCGGCTGAAAAAGCTCTGCAAAAAGCCGCACAGGAGGGCACCGAGATCTCGGTTCAGAAGCTGCTGCGCCGAAGCTTACAGATTCTGGCGAAATAAAGTGATTTTTGCGGCTTGCCGCTTGTCCTTGGGGCGCCTTCGCGGCTTGCCGCTCTGTTTGCGGAAAAGCTGTGCTTTTCCGCAAAGCACATTAATTAATTAGAAGTGCGGCTACGCCGCCGGCGGCAGAGCCGCAAGTTTTTATCAACCGATCGGAAAAGCGTAGCTTTTCCGCAAATCGATGGGCCTAGCCCAAATTTTTTCAATGCTCGACCTCGCAGCACAGATCGGTAAAGATTTCGCGCGTCTCGACCGACGCACAGTCTTTGCGCTAGTTTACGCCGCCGCCGCATTGACTTGCATCACCTATCTCAAGAACCCCGAGTACCTCGCCGCGATGCTCGCGAACACGCCGTTTGCCGCTATCGGCAATGAAGCCGCGAACCCGACAGCAAACAACCTCTACAGCCTTATCTGGTGGGTTTTTGTGTCGGTATTCTTCTACTTTGTCGTGCCGGCGCTGTTTGTAAAGTTCGTACAGCGGCGGCCGCTGTCCGAGATCGGCTTGAATTTCACGATCGAACGCGGTTTCACAAAGCTGCTCATCCAGTGCACGGCAATAATGCTGCCACTCGTTTATCTGATGTCGCTCACCAGCGGTTTCGCGGCAAAGTATCCGTTTCTTAGAGTTTTCAACGGCGACGCGTACCTTAGCTCGACGCTGCTCGTCTGGGAGCTTGTTTACTTTCTACAGTTTTTTGGGCTCGAATTCTTTTTCCGCGGCTTCCTGCTGCACAGCTTAAAGCCGCAGCTTGGGCTGTATTCGATCTTGGTTATGACCGTGCCGTACACGATGATCCATTTTCAAAAGCCGATGGCCGAGACATTTGCGGCCGTTTTTGCCGGAATTTTCCTCGGCTGGCTGAGCTTGCGGAACGGCAACATTTGGCTCGGCCTCGTCCTGCACTGCACGGTCGCGTTTTCGATGGATATTTTGGCTTTGTGGAATAAAGGATTACTATTTTGACGGGCAAATAAAACAGGATGAACAGGATCGACAGGATGAAATTGCTATCCTCGATCGCGGTTCGAAGTTATCATGTCCATCCTGTCTATCCTGTTTGAATTTCTTAACGTATGACGAACGCTGCCGCGATAAACATCAGGAACGAAGAGCTTTCGCCCGAAGAGTCGAAGTTCGAAGCGACCTTGCGCCCTTCGCAGCTCGGCGAATATATCGGCCAGACGAAGGTAAAAGAGAACCTGCGCGTTTTTATGAAGGCCGCTCTAAAACGCCGCGAAGCGCTCGACCATATCCTGCTCACCGGCCCGCCCGGCGTCGGCAAAACTACGCTGGCTGGTATCGTTGCGAACGAGATGGGCACAAAGCTCAAGGCCACCGCCGGTCCGATCATCGAGAAGGCTGGCGATCTTGCTGCGATCCTCAGCAATCTAGAGGAAGGCGACGTGCTCTTCATCGATGAGATCCACCGCCTCAATCCCGCGATCGAGGAAATTCTCTACCCGGCGATGGAAGATTATTGTCTGCCGATAATGATCGGCCAAGGCCCGGCGGCACGCCCCGTCACGCTCGGTCTGCCAAAGTTTACCCTCGTCGGCGCGACGACGCGGCCCGGACTGATAACCGCGCCGCTTAGAGGCAGATTCGGCATAATCTTTCACCTCGATTTTTACGGCGTTGATGATCTACAGACGATTTGCAACCGGTCGGCGACCATTTTGGATGTCGAAATAGAAGCGCAAGGCGCTCACGAGATCGCCCGTCGCGGTCGCGGCACGCCGCGTATTGTAAACCGGCTTCTCAGACGCGTGCGTGATTTTGCCGAGGTTGACCACGATGGCCGCATCACCGAGAACGTCGCCGCAAACGCGCTCGACCGCATGGAGGTTGACAGTTACGGACTCGACGAGATCGACGCAAAGCTTCTTCGCACGATCATCGAAAAATTCGATGGCGGACCGGTCGGTCTAAGCACGATCTCGGCCGCGATACACGAAGAAAAAGACTCGATCGAGGAGATCATCGAACCTTACCTGCTGCAGATCGGCTTTCTGAATCGCACGCCCCGCGGCCGCATGGCGACGCGGCTCGCCTATCAGCACTTCGGCCTCGAACAGCTTGTTCGTAGCGATCAACCGCCATCGTTGTTCAAATAGTTGATTTACCTGTGCCGTCGGGAGTAACATGTAACGCAACAGAATCGCTCAGGAGGTTTTTATGTTCGGCAATCACACCTCACCAAGAACGCCCTATTTTCTCTTAGTCGCTGTTTCCCTGTTCGCATTTGCAAATTCAGTTGATGGACAAAGCACACGCCAGATAGTGGCGATGGAAAGGCGTGTCGAGACGATGAATCGTCAGGCCAAAGATTACGAGCGCGAAGAAATGCAGCGCGAGGGGAACGGCAAGACAACGGCCACGCAAAACAAAAGGCCCGCGAAAGTGATCCGGGCCGAGATCGAAGAAGACTTAAAAGGCCTGCAATCTTACTACAACAAGATCGTTACCGAACTTCAACTCAAACAAGAGATCAGCAACGAGTTTGCAAAAGGCTCGGCTGCATCGATAAAAAACCACGCGTTTCGTTTGCGGGAGAATCTTTCGCTTCCAAAAGCCGACGATAAAGAACTCGCCCTGACGGAATCGCTGCCTGACGGCACGCGACGAGGGCTGGCATCTCTCTGCAAACATATCTACGCGTTCATCACCAATCCGATCTTCGAAACAACGACCGGCCTAAACGTCGAACATTCCGTAAAGGCAAGACAAAGTCTCGATGCGATCATCTCCTTTGCCGAAAAGATCGCGAACGTGGAATGAAAACTTGGCATAGGTCAACAGGATGAGCTAATAACAACGTGGCAACCGTGAAGTTTTTCCGCGTACTAGTTTGAATTCACCGACTACTTTCCCGGATTCTGTGAGTGTCGTCTTAAGCGTCATCGTATCTTCGGAGATCCGTCCTTCGTAGCGTGCGGGCTGCCGTAGTTGGTTCGTTTCGATCCTGATCGGGCCGGGCTGTTCCTGATTGTAAAAGCCGTCAGCCGCGAAATTTCCGCTCCCATCGATTCTTAGCGCCTGTTCTATTTGACCATTGGCGCAAGAATATTCAATCGTTACTCCACCGGCTTGTATGTTCATAGTAATATCGTCCCCGCCCCAAATACCTAGCGGAACTGCAACATTTTTCTTAATCACACTTTTTCGTTTTGCACGACCTTTCTTTTTACTCTTGCGTTTCTGTGTTGGAATAGTTTGAGAAGATCCAGCAACCTGAATATCAACATTGTGAGCATCGCTTTCAGGCACAAAGGCCCCCGCAAATAGTTGCGGGTGCGATAGAGCGAGTGAAACAAACATGGCAGAAATGCGACAGTAATCACCAATAACATCTTTGACCATTTTCATATTCGACAATCGTCCATTATTTGTTTGATTCCCTCGCTGAACAGAGTTATTATACATCCCAACGAAATTAGGTCTGGTACCTCTTCTGCGGTTTCTTATCCCACATAGTCACTATTCGGACAAGGAGTTTATTTGATATGAGGTACGTTAGTCGCATCGGTTCTCGATTTCAGAAATTTTATCGTCTAAATTCATGGTATTTTGGCTTTCGGTCCGCGCTGGTTTTCGTCATCGGTGCTGCGTTGCTGTTGATCAGCCTCAAGTCGGGGGCACAGGAGCAAAACCCATCCGAAGAGGAAAAGCTTGCTCGCCTTAAGGCTCGAAAGATCTCGTATGTGCATGCCGGCCAGGGTGAACAATCGGCGCCGATCAACGTCACAGCCGAGGCTTTCGGTATAACGCCGCCGATTCGCGATCTGCCTGAGTTTAATATCAGCCCTAAGTTTGAGGGCGAACCGACAATCCGACCCGGAAATAACAAAGCGCAGGTCGAACGCGTGCTTCCCGGCTGGGACAAAGACACGGACGACAAACTTGCCGCAAAGAGTCGCTCTTTTGCTGAGTCAGCCGCACCTCAAGTCATGCCGGGACCATCGCTTACATTTAACGGCGTCCTGAGCAATGACCTTTTGACCGCATTTGGAACTACATCGATGCCGCCGGACACTGTTGGCGATGTCGGGCCGAATCACTACGTACAGTCAACCAATATCGGCGTTTTTCGCATTTTCAACAAAGCCGGCGCTGCCTTGAATGTAAACACGCGCATCAGCACGCTATTCTCCTCGCTTCCGTTAAGCAGCAAGTGCCGCACAACCGATAATGGCGATCCTGTCGTTCTTTACGACCCGTTGGCCGATCGATGGCTTATTTCCCAGTTTGCGCTCTCAGGAACTTCAGGTGAGCCGTTCGCACCGACATACGAGTGCGTTGCTATATCGGTGACTGGCGATCCAACGGGTGCGTATTACGCATACAGTTTCCGCTCGCCGAACGACCACTTTCTCGATTACCCGCATCTCGGCGTTTGGCCGGACGGCTACTACATGGCGACACACCAGTTCAATACGCCAGCCACTGCATTTGTCGAAGGCGGTTTTTGGGCGCTAAATCGCGCAAAAATGCTTGTGGGCGATCCGACAGCTAACCTGATTTATATCGGACGAACTGCGGATTTTGGCCATATGCCGGTCGATATCGACGGCAACGTCGCACCGCCTGTGGGAACGCCTGCGATGTTTTTTAGCAATAGCGCCAATGAGTTTGGCGGCGTCGATTCCGTTCTATCTTTTGAATTTGTCCCTGATTACAATGTTCCGGGCAATTCGACTCTTACCGTCAAACCGGCAGTCGTTACTTCGGCATTCGACCCGCGCGACCCGACCGGCCCCAACGATATCGAACAACCTGCTCCTGCAACCGCTGCTCAGAACGCAGATGCTCTTTCGTCACGCTTTATGCAGCGTGTCGGTTATCGAAATCTCGGCACCACTGCTGCTCCCGTTCACTCATATGTTATGAACTGGACGGTAAATGTCAGTGGAGTTAGTCCAACAACGGCGGGAACACATCAGGCCGGTGTGCGTTGGACTGAGATGCGGCGAAGCGGTGCCGGCGTTATGAGTATTTTTGATCAGGGCACGCACGCCCCTGATGCGGTTAGCGGCACGGGCCGTAATCGGTGGATGGGCAGCATTGCTCAGGATTATCTCGGTAATCTGGCGATTGGGTTTTCGCGTTCAGGACCGACGGCCGGTCAGCTCCCGGACATTGTCTGGGCCGGACGCACTGGCGGCCAAGTAGCCGCCGGCACAATGAACGAAGGCGAAGCCGTCATGTTTGCGAGCACCGGTGTTCAGCAGGCTACGAATGGTCGCTGGGGAGATTATTCTGCAATGAGCAGCGATCCGGTGGACGACTGTTCATTTTGGTATACCCAGCAGTGGCGAGATGTCGTCAATAATGGCACAGGCACGAACAACCCGTTCAAATGGAGCACTCGTATCGGGACGTTCAAGTTTCCCGCTTGCACCGCGGCGCCAAAGGGCTCGATCTCAGCCACGGTAACCGAATGCAGTTCTGGCAATCCGCTGAGCGGCGCAACTGTCACAGTGTCGCCAAGCAACGCCTCGCGTCTCACCAACCTCTCTGGCAATCTCGTGTCGAATTTCGACACGGCACCGGGCAACTATTCCGTAACTGCCAGCCGCAACGGCGTCAGCGCTACAAACCCGACGGTTAATGTGGTGAATGGGGCGACCAGCCCAGTCAGCCTGTGTCTTGCCGGGCCATTGATGGCCGCCGACGCCACGTCGATAGCAGCCGAGAGTTGTCCGGCTCCAAATGGTTTTGCCGATCCGGGCGAAACCGTCACGATGAACCTAGCCGTTAAAAACGAAGCTGGCGTCACGACAACAAATTTACGAGGAACGCTCCAGCCGACAGGCGGCGTTATTCTAACCGGCCCGCCGCAGGATTTCGGGGCGGTCGTCGGTGGAGGCGCGGCTGTCTCAAGACCGTTTACCTTCACTGTCGATCCAAATCTCGCATGCGGTAAGAATGTCGTTTTGACACTGACACTAACTGACGGCGTAACTAATCTCGGCACAGTATCTTATACCTTGCCGGTATCAACCACAGCAGGAACCCAAACCACGGCCAGCTATACGACGCCGGTCGTCGCAATTCCAGACAACAACACGGTCGGCTCAACGGCAACGCTCAGTGTCAGCGGTTTCACCGGCAATATTTCCGACCTCGATTTCCGCTTTGACGGCACGGCAGCGACAGCGACCAACGCAGGTCTCGATCACACATTTGTAGGCGATTTGACCCTAAATCTGCGCTCTCCGGCTGGCACGAATCTTACATTAGTTGGACGAATGGATAGCCTTGCCGGAGCGCAAGGTGGCTGCGCGTCCGACCATTTCTTCAACATTCTTCTCGACGATGAATCTGCCAACGGTGTCATCGACGCGCATTGCACCGCTACACCATTGCCATCCGGCAACCGCAAACCGGACACGCTGCTCTCGACTTTCGACGGTGAAAATCCGAACGGCACATGGACACTCAAGGCCTTTGACTCGGTAGGGGCCGACACGGGCAACATCCGCGCGTTCTCGCTGTTGATTACGCCCGTAAGCTGCTGTCGCTCGAAAGTTTGGACGGGCTCGGTCAGCACGGATTGGAACGACCCAAACAACTGGAGCCCAGTCGGCGTTCCCGTGGCAACCGACAACGTCCTTATTCCACCGACAGGCGTCACCAATGAACCAAATATTCCCTCTGGAGTGACCGTCGCCTCGATCTCGCTCGCGGCAAACAGAACGCTCACCGTCGGCGTCGGAGGAACATTTGGCGTGACAAACTCGGCCCTTTCACTGGTTAAGGGAACAGTGACTTACGCAGGTGCAGCTTCGCAGCTCGCGCCAAACCTAACTTACACAAACGTCACGATCAACAACGCTGCCGGCGTAACTGTCGGCGGAAATTTGACAATTGACGGCGTGCTTGCCTTTACGAGCGGCATTCTCGATCCCGGGGCAAATACAGTCACGGTCACGTCTTGCAGCCCGGGTGCAGTCACCGGCGGAAGCACGACGAGCTATCTGAAGGGCAGCCTGACGCGATGCGTCGATAACACAGGAACATACGCATATCCTGTCGGCACGACCGGCGGTTATGCACCGGCAAGTTTGAGTGGCATCGTCGGCAGCGGAAACTTCAACGTAAATCCGTCCGACGGCTTTTTGGCAGGCACCGACAATACGCAATCTCTCAACCGCTTCTGGGCGTTGACGCGTATAACCGGGCCGACGTCAGGACACTTAACCTTTAATTACCCGCAGACAAGCGTTCCGGGCGGAGCTAACGAGGCGAATTTCAGGTTCCTTCGCCGCATCGGAGTAACTACTGATGAATTTCTGCCAACATCAAGCGACACAGTCGGTAATACGTTTACGCTTAATGATGTCGCGGTTTTTTCAGACTGGTCGCTGGGCCGAGCATTAGTACCTACGGCCGCAAATGTGAGCGTTTCGGGTCGCGTTTTCAGTACTAATGGGTACGGTATCAGGAATGCCCGGGTAATAATCACAGGACCGAGTGGTTTTGTCCGCACGGCTCTTACAAACTCGTTTGGCTATTATCGCTTAAGCGATATTCCTGCGGGCCAGACATACGTGCTGGATGCTCGCGCAAAGAGCTACAGCTTTACGCCGCGAACCATCAGCGTGAGCGACGAAGTGAGCAATCTCGACATCGTCGCATCGCCATAGCGTCACCTTTGATCGATTAAGTTTGTGGCCTCGTTCGACAAGAGCGAGGCCTTTTTTTTGTGAAGTCAAACGAAGGGTTGAGCGGGAACCCTTTGCGACTGTACTAGCTCGACGGAGATGCGATGGCTTTTTCGACCGACTCGTCGAGCTCTTTTTTCTGCGCCGCGCCAAAGCCGATGATCTTTGTTATCATCGCTCCCGTGCGATCAAAAACGGCAGTCTGTGGTATTTCGCTGCGAGTGGCAAAAATAAACGAACTGAGTTCGCTCTCCGGAAAGCCGATCGCGTAATCGATCTTTGTTGTGGCGGTGAACTGCGGAATTTTAGCGCGGTCCTCGTCGCCGCCGACATTGAGGCCAACAATGACAAGATTGTCGGCGCCGTATTTTGCGGCAAGCGAGTTAAGATGCGGGATCTCCTCGCGGCACGGGATACAGTATGTAGCCCAGAAATCGAGGATAACCGCCTTGCCCCGAAGATCGCCAAGCTTCTGCACGCGTTGATCGGTCAACGCCCAACTCATATCGGCCATCGGCTTAGTCGGCGGCATTGGTAGATTTGTCGTCCGGCGATCGTTTATCGAGATCGGCTGATTTGAAACGGATACGGGCTTTGCCGCCGGACGGCAGGCGACGCCAAGTAAAAAACAAAAAGTAAGAAGGCAAATAACTACTAACCGCATAAGCGTAATTCTAACACGAGAGGTGATAAGCCTCAGCAGCTTTGCGTTCTTTGCGTCTTGACGGGCAAATTCTCACGCAAAGCCGCAAAGGACGCGAGAAACGCGTTTAGAACATCATCTATTATTATATAAGCAGTGATCTATCCAGAAGCGTTCAAAATCAGACTGACTCATCTCGCACATTGCCGCGAACTCGCAGATGCGAACGCCAATGGCACCGGCGTGAATCTCGCTTGCGGCTCGATGGTGCGATTTTTTCTGCGTATTGAACAAGACGGTCGTGTCGCCGAGGCCGCATTTCGATCGAACGGCTGCGGCCACTCACGTGCTGCTGCCGATGTATTGGCCGCGTGGGTGAATAAAAAACGGCTTGTCGATCTTCACGGACTCGACGGCGCGGAGATGCTAGATGCGATTCAAAGCGAGCTTACCAAAATACCGAGCGAGAACATTGCTTGCGTTGCTGCGGCAACTTCTGCATTGAAAGATGCGTTCGCAGATTATCGAGCGCGTCGCATTGAAGAATTTCGCGGCGAAGATACTCTGATCTGCACGTGTTTTGGCGTAACCGAAGCGCGGATCGAGGACCTGATCGCAAAATCTCAAGCGAAGAGCGTGGAACAAATCACATCCGCGTGCAACGCCGGCGGTGGCTGCGGTTCGTGCCGCATGTTGATACAGGAAATACTCGACTCTGTGCTATAATCTGCTCACGTTATGGATGATCCTGCCAGTAGTTTCCTGCTGCTTTTTGTTAACGAAACCATTCAGCCGGAGAGCGTGTCGCTCGGATACAGCTTTGCAAAGATCATGTTTGTGGTCTTGCTTGTCGCAGCGAACGGTTTCTTTGTCGCCAGCGAGTTTGCACTCGTTGCGGTTCGCAAATCGCGCATCGCGACACAGGCGGCCGAGGGAAATAAAGCGGCCGTTCGACTGTTGGGCATGCTCAACAATCTCAACGCATATATTTCCGCAACTCAGCTCGGCATAACGCTCTCATCGCTCGGACTTGGCTGGATCGGCGAGCCGGCGGTTGCTGCTCTTTTAGACCCCGCATTGGTTTGGCTCGGACAATTTACCGGCTTAGCGTTCCTTGAATCCGGCGCCGTGCTGCACACGCTATCGTTTGCGATCGCGTTCTCGTTTATCACTTTTCTGCATATCGTGTTTGGCGAGTTGGCGCCAAAGACCGCGGCTCTCGAGCTATCCGAGCGCGTTTCGTACCTAATTGCCGTTCCGCTGCTACTTTTTTACAAGATATTTTATCCGTTCATTCGCGTGCTCGATTGGGCCGGGACAAAGACGGTTCGAATCTTTGGTCTGCACCCGTCGGGCGAGCATGGATCGAGTTATACGGAAGATGAGATTCGTCAGCTCATACTCGTTTCCGAGGAGAGCGGCCATTTGAATAAAGAAGAAAGCACGCTGATAAATAAGGTCTTTGAGTTCTCTGAAACTACCGTGAAAGAGGCAATGATACCGCGCACCGAGATAGTCGCGATTCCCGAGACCTGCACACTCGAAGGGATTTCGAACTCCTTTCGCGACAGCGGTTTTTCGCGCCTTCCCGTGTATCGCAACTCGTTGGATGAGATGATCGGATTTGTCCACAGTAAGGATCTGGTTGGTCACGCCAAGAAGGACGCTCGGTTCAAACTCGATGATCTGATACGGAAACCGAACTATGTTGTCGACACGGCACGGCTCGAGGACGTGCTGCGCCAAATGCAGAAAGAAAAGTTTCACTTTGGCTTTGTCGTTGACGAACACGGCGGTGTCGAGGGCATTATCACTCTCGAAGATCTGCTTGAGGAGATCGTAGGGGACATCTCGGACGAACACGACGAAGAGGTCAACGAGCAGATCGACGAACAGCCCGATGGCAGCTACATCCTTGACGGCGGCCTCGCCGTACGCGACCTGAACCGCCGTCTCGAAATGAACTTACCGATCTCCGAGGGCTACACGACGATCGCCGGTTTCCTAATGTCCGAGGCCGGTCAAGTCCTCACCGAAGGCCAAACCGTGCCGTTTAACGGTCACACTTTTAAGGTTGAAAAAGTAGATAAGCGGCGGATCAAACAGGTAAGGATGGAATCCGCCGCTGAAGCCGAAAGCTAAATGTTCGATCATTGCCGCCGCGCTGACTGTGCAACCGCGCGCTCGATCGACGCATAGATCTGCAGATAAATTTTCGTTTCTCGCGGTATCAATGAACTCCAGCCGCCGCCACCGCGATTGATGTAACCCGGCAATTTTGCAGGATTCGAATTGTAACCTGCAGCCATAAGCTGCTCCTGCGTGGCAACGCCGTTTTGAATCGCCGAGTAAACGGTCGGACTCGCGATGAGATCGTTCCACGTCATCTGCATGTAAAGCAGCATCGCCTGCGTAGCGTTAACGTGATTGCGCATTCCCTCTACAAAGTCTGGCATAAGCAACGCGTTTGGAAAACGCGCGCGTACCATGCGATATGTCGACGGTATCATCTGCACCATGCCGCCCGCGCCGGCCGAGCTGACTGAATACCGATAAGTTTGTCCTTCGTTTAAAGCAAAGAGCGTGTAAATGTCGTTATAGATGTTGGGGTGAAACTCGGTGCGAAAACGAAAGTGATCGACATGCTCGACCGCGGCAAGACGCTCGGCGATGTCGGCAACTTTCGGTTGAATAAAGTAACCTTTACCACGCAACTGTTCGCGCGCTATGTCAACGACGTTACGAACGTAAAAGCGCCCGGCGCTCACAACCTCGGGCGTCACGAGTCCCGGGTGTGTTGAAATATAATACGCCGTCTCGATAAATCTTCCGCCGCGCTCGACAGGATACTGAACTATCAAAGGTAGATGAGCCTGACCGGTTTCGTCCGTGATGACGACCGGCGTGTTCACTCCGTTTGCGCGGATCGTCCTCGTGGTCATTGAACGTCCGTTTGACGAGATCGTCAAGGTCGAAATTCCTGCCGTCAAAAACGTATCCTTGTCGACAACCACAAACTCTATGCCCGCCGTCCGCCAATCGTAGTATGCGACCCGCACAAGGCTGGTCATCGCCAACGGCTCACTCATCGCCGTAGTAAGCGGTCGCGTCTGCATCATTCGTTTTGCCTCGGCGATCTTGTTCTTCATCTGCGCAAAGCTCAAGCCTTTGTAATTCAGGTTGCTCGCCTGCGACGGAGCCGTAGCTTGGGTTCCGGATGACGGCGCCGACGGAACGACGATGGTTTTCAGAGATGCGGGAACGGGCGTTTTCGCGGGCTGGATCGGCGGCATCGTGTTCGTCACGATCACGCGAACAGGTGTTGGGGTTGGTTCGTAGGCCCTGGAATCGCCTTGGGCGGACACGGAATAAACCGCCGCAGATAACACAAGAAATCCGTTAAAAAAGCTCTGTTTCATAAGTTTTAGCGGAGAGTTTTGCACTAAGATCGGCGGCCGGGGCGCCTCGCGTGCTATAAGATTCTCGCGAAACAGGCGCCGTTGTCAAACATTTTCTAAAATTTTTATCGCATATACAAGAAACGCTTATGGACATTTGGGTTTGTTTTAGCCTCGGGCATAGAGTATAACTATTGTTTTCCTAGCATTTAGGCGATTATGAAGAGACTTTTTGGGACCGACGGCATCCGAGCAAGAGCTGGTCAATTCCCCCTCGACGAGAAAACAGTGAGGGTGATCGGAGCGTCGCTGACGAGACATTTTAGTGACAAACTTGGCCGGGATCCGCGTTTTGTAGTTGGCCGCGACACCCGCGAGTCGGGAGCTTGGATCGAGTCCGCACTTTGCTCAGGGGCAGTTAGCGGACGAGCCACCTACGAATCCGCCGGCGTCATAACGACTCCGGGCGTCGCCTATATCACAAATGCCCTTGATTTCGACGCCGGTATCGTCATCAGCGCATCCCATAACCCCTATCAGGACAACGGGATAAAGATCTTTTCGCCGAGCGGGAAAAAAGTTGGTGAGGATGTCGAGCGGGCTATCGAAGAGGATATCCGTAACGAAATTCCGGTGAACTCGAATGGGCTTGAATTGCATTCAACCCGTTCCGTTGAGTTTCGAGATTCATATCTTGGACATCTTACACGGCATGCCGAGGGCGTTTCACTATCTGGGATGAAAATTGTGGTCGATTGTGCAAACGGCGCCGCGTCTGATCTCGCTCCGGAGCTCTTTTCGAGTCTCGACGCGAGCATGGTGGTCATTAACAACACCCCGGACGGCCGCAACATCAATGAAAACTGCGGATCCTTGCATATGGAAAACCTCCAGGCAAAGGTCCTGGCCGAATCCGCCGATCTTGGCATCGCTTTTGACGGCGATGCCGATCGGGCCTTGTTCGTCGATGACAAAGGCAAAATCGTTGATGGAGACGCGACGATATGGGTGATCGCTCAGTATTTAACCGGTCAAGGTAAGATCGCAAATTCGACCGTCGTCGCCACGGTCATGAGCAATCTCGGCCTAGAACTCGCTCTTAAATCCAAAGGGATCAATCTTTTACGTACCGACGTCGGAGACAAATACGTGCTTGAAAGGCTCATCGAAACCGGGTCGGAGATCGGCGGGGAACAATCAGGCCACATTATCTTTCCAGAGATCAGCCTCGTCGGCGACGGCATGATGACCGCACTTCTGCTCCTAAAGGCCCTCACCCATAGAGGCGCCTCGCTAACCGAAACAGCCTCGGACCTTATGCGTTATCCGCAGATATTGGTGAATGTTAAGGTCAAAGAAAAGCTTCCGTTTGCGGATGTGCCGCAGATCGACGAATCGGCAAAGCAGATCGAGAACGAACTCCGCGGCGAGGGCCGCTTACTCCTTCGCTACTCGGGTACAGAAAATCTCGCTCGCGTTATGATCGAGGGTAAAGATCAGCGGCAGATCGAGGAACAGGCCAACCGCCTGGCCTCGGTCATTCAGGCTTCGCTCGGTTAATGACAACACGAGTCCTAAAAATAGACGTTGAACGACTCGCGTCCGGCTATAAGATCTCTGTCGGCGGACGGCTCGAACACGTCGGCCGGTGGGCGCAGACTTGCCTAAAACAAGGTAGCGGAAAAATTGTAATTATTTCTAACCCTACTGTTTTCAAGTTTTACGGTGATACTTGCGAGAGATCGTTTCGAAACGCAGGTTTTACCGTTTCGACATTTCTTATCAAGGACTCTGAAAAGTACAAGACTCTCAAAACCGCCGAAGCAGCTCTGACCCATTTTTCAAGATCGGGGCTGACACGCAGCGACGCTGTTGTCGCCCTCGGAGGCGGCGTAGTTGGGGATATCGCCGGTTTTGCGGCTTCTATCTACCTTCGCGGGATTTCGTTCTTACAGATCCCAACCTCGCTTTTGGCGATGATCGACTCGTCCGTCGGAGGAAAAACCGGCGTAAATACGTTCGCCGGCAAGAATCTGATCGGTACATTTCATCAGCCGAGAGGTGTCTTCATCGATACGTCAACGCTCCTGACGTTGCCAAAACGTGATTTGAATGCCGGTTTTTGCGAGATGATAAAGCACGCGGCCTTGAGCGGCAAAGGGCTTTTAGAAGAAACCCGCAAATCGCTTGCCGCGGTAAAAGACGGTCGGGAGGCCGATTTATCGAGTCTGATCGTAAAGAATATTGCGTTCAAATCGAAGATCATTGCGGGCGACGAACGTGAATCTCTGAAAAGAACCGACTCAAAATCTCGGAAAATACTGAATTTTGGGCACACCCTCGCTCACGCACTCGAAAAAGCCACAGATTACCGCTATTTTAGGCACGGTGAAGCCGTCGGTTACGGCATTTTGTTCGCCGCCGAGCTGTCAAATTTGCTTGATTTATTGCCGCAAAAGGATGTAAACTTGTTGAACGATGTTTTGCAAGACATCGGTCCTTTGCCGCCACTTGCAAACATCGATGAGGAAAAGGTTCTCGGAGCCTTTGCTTTCGACAAAAAGCGAGTATCCGGTGAACTCCAGATGGTACTAATAAAAGCCATCGGCAAACCGATAGTGATGCGAGAGAGCAACATTCCACAAAACCACATGAAAAAAACTCTCAAACAACTCTTAAAGAGAACGAGATGACGATCTCGAATTCGGAGTGAACCATGACTGAAGTATCAAAAAACCGCGAAGCCGAACGTGGCAGCGCGGGGACAAAATTCGCCGTTGTATTCGCAATAATAGTTTTGGCCCTCCATGCAGGCATAAATTATGTCCCTGTTGCCTATGACGGAGAAAGCTTGAAGAGCGAGATGGAGACGGCCGTACTACAAGGCCTCGCACTACCGGGCAGAGTGAGTCCTACGGACAACATAAAAACCCGCATTCAAAGGGCGATGCAGCAAAACAACATTCCGCCCGATGCCGTTCTGGATGTGAAAACGACTGGTAACAACCAGATCACTGCACGAGTTGCGTACACCAAGCCCGTCAACATTTTGCCATTTGGCATTTATAAGTATAAGTACACGTTTGACCACACTGCGACACCAGCAGGATTTCTGCTGACACAATAGAAACCTTTTTCGAACAAGCAAAACGAGGCTGTCCCGAAAGTGATTTCGGGCGGCCTCTTTTTTTAGCGGTAAGAAGGATCCGGAAGGTATCAGTGGTTTGTACTTAACCTTTGGAGGTTATGAGCGATGGCGATGAGGCCGATTTCGGTGGTTGCTTTGTCGATGCCTCGCAAGTTGAACCTTCTGAACCCCTTGTTTTGTTTTATGTTCCCGAATACCGCCTCGACCTGCCATCTTTGTTTTCGTTTCTCTATCCCTTCGTCCGATGTGAGCAG
>JBJXFZ010000069.1:0-3683 GCA_046154245.1 Pyrinomonadaceae bacterium | reverse complement strand
GACAAAACATTTTAGGCTAGAGGACGAAGCCGCGTTCGTCAAGCGTTTCGTTATGAATATCAGGATCGCGACAAAGGATGATGTTGATTCACTGGTTGAATTCAACCAGGCGATGGCTCTCGAGACCGAGGGCAAGCGGCTCGACTCGACCATTGTCGATCCTGCGGTTCGATCCGTCTTCACCGACACGGAGAAAGGTTTTTATGTCGTCGCCGAAGAAGATGGCATGATCGTCGGCGGCCTGCTGGTCACTTATGAGTGGAGCGATTGGCGAAACGCCTGGTGGTGGTGGGTTCAGAGCGTTTACATTCGTCCTGAGGGCCGCGGCAAACGCATTTACAGTCTTCTCTACGATTTTGTAAAAGCAAAGGCGAAAGACGCCGGAGCCTACGGCATACGGCTTTACGTCGAAACCGAAAACGTTCACGCCCAGCGAGTCTACGAGAAGGTCGGAATGCAGCGCTCAAATTACATTATGTACGACGAGCAGCTATGACCAAGATCACCGAAGCCGAGTTTGCGCGCATCGTCAGCGGAATTATCGACGACCGCGAGAGCATTATCAAACACAATCCGCTCGGCACGGACGAAGAAATTTTGTTGTGGATGATGCTGAGTTGTTTGATCAGCTACTTGAATCTGAGTGAAACGGAAACGCCGTGCTTCAACGGCAAGCCCGACGCTAAAACGTATCGCGACGCGATAGTGTTTGTGTTGAGTGACAGACGATCCGATAATTTTGAAACAGAAAAATATCTGCTAGAACTCACGAATGAAAATTGAAACTTTTGTATTAACTGCATTCCAGCAAAACACACGCGTCGTTTCGTGCGAGACGACGCGAAAAGCGATCTGCATCGATCCGGGCGAGCCTTCGCAAAAAGTCGTCGACTATATTCGCGGTAACAAACTCGAGCTGCAAGCGATCATTCTCACGCACGGTCATCTCGATCACATCGGCGGAACGAGCGCGCTTGCCGCGGAGTTTCCCGACGCCGAAGTTTTGCTTCATAAGGATGAAATGTATTTGTACGAGGTTCTGCCGCAGCAGCCGTTGTTCATGGGCGTGCAGCCGCACGAGATGAAAGCCATGGGAATGGAATACGCGCCGCCGCCACGGCCGACGCGATTTTTAGAACACGGCGAAGTGCTCGATGTCGGCGAGTTAAAATTCGAGATTCGTCATTGTCCCGGTCACACGCTCGGGCACATTGTCCTCGCTGAGGAGAACGAGCGAGCTGTTTTCACGGGTGATTGTCTTTTTTCCGGAACGATTGGACGCACCGATCTGCCGGGCGGCGATCATGAACAGCTCATCGCATCGATCCGCGAAAATGTTCTGTCGCTCGGCGATGATTTTACCGTTTATTGCGGCCACGGCCCTGAGACTACCGTCGGTCAAGAGCGGGCAACGAACCCATTTCTCACCGGAGCATATTCGAGCGTAAGATAGTTAAATGATTTGGAGAAATAAAATGCAAAGATTATTCGCGAGTATTTTGGCAGCGTGTCTGCTAACCTTTTCGACATTTGCGCACGGCGACGACAGTCATTTTGAAAACAAACAGGACGTGATAGTTAAAGTCACGAAGGTGAACAGCAATGTTTACATGCTGCAAGGTCGAGGCGGTAATATCGGTGCGATCGTGGGGCAGGAAGGCATCTTGATCGTCGATGACGACTATAAAACGGTGAGTGAAAAGCTGTCGGCCGCGCTCAAGGAGCTGGGTGCAGCATCGCCAAAGTTTATCTTCAACACGCATTGGCACGGCGATCACACTGAGGGAAACTTTTTCTTTGGTAAGGACTCGATCATCGTCGCGCACTCGAACGTGAGAAAACGGATGATGGATCCGCCCGTGATCTTCGGTCAAAAAACCGCGCCGTATGTCTCGCACGCATTACCGATGGTGACATACACCGAAAGTATGTCGATCCACTTCGGCGGCGATGAGGTGAAGGCCGTGCATTATCCTAATGGTCACACCGACGGCGACACGGTCGTGTTTTTTACAAGAGCGAATGTCGTGCACATGGGCGATAACTTTTTTGTGCGGCGGTTTCCGTTCGTCGATGTCGATAGCGGCGGCAACGTGCAAGGGCTGATCGATAATCTCGCCTCGCTGATCAAAACGATTCCCGCCGACGCAAAGATCATCCCCGGCCACGGCCCGCTTGCGACGATCGACGACCTCAAATCGTATCATCAGACGATCATCGATACTGCAAAGATCGTGACCGACGCGATGAAGACCGGAAAATCTTTGGACGACATTAAGAAAGCCGGTCTTCCTGAAAAGTATAAAGAAGCCGGCTCTGGATTTATCAAAACCGATATGTGGATCGAGATCGTGTATCGGAGTTATTCAAAGAAATAAGAGTTACTGCATAAACGATACGTTCGCTGAGACAGTCTTTCCGGACAAAAGGTTCGAATTATAAAACACAAGCTCGTATCGACCTGGCGGCAATGTCACGTCTATGTTTCCGATAGTAACGACCCCACTCTTATAGAAATGGCGGTATGAATTATTGTTACTCCAGTTAACGAATTCATCTGAAGTCATGATGAAACCTTCAATTCCGCCGCCTTCACCTACAAATCTCCCAGACACACGGCTGGTTCGTTGAAGACTGAAAGGAAACCATCGCCAGCCTGACGCCTTAACATGAAAACTTGTATTCGCAATTGATGTTTGTGTTCCAGCAGATTCATAAGTTGCGGACGGCGACGATATAAATGTAGAAGCAGACCCGCCAACTTCACGCATTCTCAGCCCCATATCTTTTAGTCGCACTACTGCCAAACGGTTATTGAACGTGACCTGCATCCGTCCTTCAACTTCATTGATTCCATCGCTGGTCTTTATCCAAACCCTAGCGATTCTCTGCCCACCGATTCTAGTTTGGCTAATGATATCTACTTCGAGGAGTTCGTTCGGTTCAAAATTCCAAGTTCCAAAACTCCCCGATATCGATTCACCGCGAAGAGAATCGCGCACGATTTTCTCTGTGACAGGCGGCGGAACTTTTACTTTGCTCTTTGATTTTTGACCTTGCCCGCTTACTGACAACAGTGTTAAGACAACCAGCAATAAAGTAATTCGCTTCATACGTCCTCCAAATTTTTCACGCTACAGTTATTTCTTTTGCCAAATACACATCTTGAATTGCGTTGAGCAGTTCGATGCCTTCGTTCATCGGGCGTTGGAACGCTTTGCGGCCTGAGATCAAGCCGGTGCCGCCGCCGCGTTTGTTGACGACAGCCGTGCGAACTGCGTCTGTAAGATCGCTCTCGCCTTTCGACTCGCCGCCCGAATTTATCAGCCCGCAACGGCCCATATAGCAGTTTGCAACTTGATAACGCACGAGGTCGATCGGATTGTCACTCGTCAGCTCGTCGTAAACTTTTTTGTGCGTCTTGCCGTAGCTACCCTCTTTGTTGAGAGCGGTATAGCCGCCGTTATTCGTGGGTAGTTTTTGCTTTATGATGTCGGCCTGGATCGTGACGCCAAGATGATTAGCTTGCGACGTAAGATCGGCGGCTGCATGAAAATCACCGTCGGCAGTTTTGAATTTCGAATTGCGCAAGTAACACCAAAGTATCGTCGCCATCCCAAGCTCGTGAGCGTATGCAAATGCTTCGGCGACCTCAGTGATCTGACGCGTCGATTCCTCTGAAC
>JBJXFZ010000066.1:0-84062 GCA_046154245.1 Pyrinomonadaceae bacterium | reverse complement strand
ATCTCGCGCCAACGGACGCGACGCTATTTTGGGATCGTGCGGCGATGACCGTCGGTTTTATGGGTGTGGTTGTTGCCGTGCTTGGCGAATACGTGAGCGGGCGATTTAACGCGATGTTGTGGCCGGCGGTGATACTCGGCCTCGCAAGCGTTGTGTATTGGCGCCTTTTTGAGGATCTGCGTCTTTATTATTGGGTGCAGCTCGCACCGCTTCTTTCACTGCTTTTCATAATTCTCCTCTTTCGTCCGAAGTACTCAAATCGCTGGCTGCTGCTCGCAGGCCTCGGCTGGTACGGCGTGGCAAAGCTCACCGAGCTTGGCGATCAGGTCATTTTCGCGGGAACGCAGAACTTCGTCAGCGGCCACACACTGAAACATCTGCTCGCCGGCGTCGGCTGCTACTTTATGTGTCTAGCACTAAAGCCGACGAAATTGCACTCGTGATTCTTGGCTGTCCTTTGCGTTCTTTGCGTCTTTGCGTGAAATCAGCCTTTGTCTCACGCAAAGTCGCAAAGCACGCAAAGAGCCGTCTGTTATTTTTAATCTCAAAACGTTATAGTGATTTCTTCGCCCATGAGGGGCATTTTTGTTTATGAAGATCGCGGTAGCGATGAGTGGCGGCGTCGATAGTTCGGCGGCAGCGGCGTTGTTGAGGACCGAGGGGCACGAGCTCGTCGGCTTTACGATGCAGTTGTGGAATCAGCGTCGCGGCGTGAGCGTCGATGAGAACGGCGACCCATTGCCGTCGCGTTGCTGTTCGCTCGACGACGTTTACGACGCGCGTCGCGTGGCTGAGAATCTCGGCTTTCCGTTTTACGTTTTGAATCTCGAACGCGAGTTCGAGGAGTCGGTCGTCGAGCCGTTTGTCGCGAGCTACCTGTCGGGCGAGACGCCGATACCGTGCGTTGCGTGCAACTCGCGACTTAAATTTGCCTCGCTCGATAAGATGGCGCTCAGCTTGGGTTGCGAAAAAGTTGCGACCGGGCATTACGCCCGTGTCATGTACGACGAAGCCGCGAACCGCTATCGCCTTTTCCGTTCGACAAATTACGCAAAAGATCAGAGTTACTTTCTTTGGGAGCTGACGCAGGAGCAATTGTCACGTTCTTACTTTCCGCTTGGTGAAATGCAGAAGGAAGAAGTTCGCGATATCGCCCGCGACGCTAAGTTGTACACGGCCGAAAAGGCCGAGTCGCAGGAGATCTGCTTTGTGCCCGACGGCAAATACAGCGAGTTTATCGATCGCTATCTCGCACACGAGGGACGCGAGAGTGAGCTGCCCGCAGGGGGCGAGATCGTCAGCACGAGCGGCGTTAAGTTGGGCGAACACACCGGCATTCACCGCTACACGATCGGCCAGCGACGCGGGCTTGGCATCGCGCACGAAAAACCATTGTATGTCGTACAGATCGAACGTGCGAAGAATCAAATTATTGTTGGCGACGAAAAGGAACTCGAGTCAACCGAATTCGTTGCAAAGGGTGTTAACTGGATCGCGTTTGACACGCCCGATGAGCCGGTTCGCGCCGACGTAAAGGTTCGTTATCGGCACGACCCCTCGCCCGCGGCCATTCACCCTCTGCCCGACGCTCATGCGCGGATCGTTTTTGACGAGCCGCAACGCGCGATCACGCCCGGCCAGGCGACGATCTTCTACAACGGCGACGAAGTTGTCGGTGGCGGCTGGATAGTTAAGAATTAATAGAAGGACAGTTATGCCAAAAGCAAAAAAGAGATTAAGTAAAACCGCAAAGGCCGCGCTCAAAGCGATAAACGAGTCGAAACTGCTCGCATCAAAAGCAGCGAGCGTGAAGGCTGCGGGACAGGAGTTTCGTACCGGCGAGGTCACTCCGCGCACCGCCACCGCCAACAAACTACGCCCCGAGAAAAAGAAAGGTTAGGTACAATGAACCCTTAGATATTGTGCTAAAAGGATCTTTACTACTTCTGCTCCTTCTTACCGCCAGCCAAGTAGCCCTAGCCGATTGGCCGTCTTACACCGCCGAAACGGCGGATAAGAAGAATATTTTTGTAATGGTCAAACCTAACTGCGAATACTGTTGGGGTAGCGACAAATATAAGCAGAGCGGCATGTACGTAAACGATGGCTCAATCGAACCACTTTGGACCGTCGACTGGCATGGGAGGATCTTTCTGCCGAATGGCGGACACCATATCATTCGGCTTGGAAAACTGGACTATACCGCAACCTATCGGGAAGAAGCGTTTTCGTTCCTTTACGACGGTAATGAGTTTAAGACTTACAGAACCAAAGACCTGATCAGTTTCCCGTACCTTTTACCGCACACGTATAATCGTGACTATGGGTTTATTTATTCCCGACTAGATCCAAGATTACCTAACGACGGAGTGTTGATGAAGATCGATCACGGCGAGGGTTATCCTTTGAACGACGGTGTCAAGATCGATAACGAAAACAATACCATTCTGATGGAAACCCTTCACGGGGACAGGTTCGTTTTTGACATTGAAACAGGCGATCTAATTTCATCGACTCGTCCGTCAAGAAGCGCGGCAATAGCAATGCTCTGCGCTTTGATGGCCGGATATTTTGCCTATTTATTTCTGACGATGAAATTTAGTTTAAATGTAGGGCGAATAGCAAATTCTGCTGTCGGATTTTTCCTGGCTCTGCTTTTGTTTCTAATACCCGTTATTTCGGTCTGGCAATACAAACACCCTTTCATCGACGAGCAACATAGTTACCCCGAATTCTCCGTTCTTTGTCTAATCCAGATCTCACTGCTTCCACAGTATTTGTTAACTTCACTAAATTTTATGTCGCAGCCTGAAAATCATGCAATATCCCTAGGTTACGATATAACTCTCCAGTGGTTTTTTCTTTTCTGGCTCCCATTCATTGTATGTTTTGCTTTTCTTAATCATTCCGTCGTTTCAAGGCTTGGGGCGAAAATTAACCGGGGTTGAAGCAATGACATATCAGAGAGGTTTGAAAAAAAATCAGATAGTCCTAGCCAAGCGACCCGACCTCGATTCACAAACGATCGCGGCCGACGACGCCTCGATAAGAAAAGATCAGACGCCGGTGCGTTCTTTTGAGGCAAGGTACGCCTCACCACAAGTGTAGACGGCCGCGCCGAGCAGGAATACGTCCTTTATCAAAAACCCGCCGGCGGCTGCCGGAACCGGGAACGGGAAGCTTGGAACCGACGACCACACGCCCGGGGTCGTGAACAAAAAGCTGAGCGTTGTCAGGAACATACCCGTAGCGCCGAGGCTGCCGACCGCTGATGCGAGCGGCAGAAAACGTCGCGATGCGATCAGCAGAGCAAAGAGGATCTCAAATGTGCCAAACAGATTTGATACGCCCTGCAGGCTGAGGATCGAATACAGCCATGACATTAGCGGGCTGTTTTTTACAAGCGGTTCGATCGCCGCCGCTTCCTCCGGGGTGAATTTGAACGCCCCAAAATACAGCAATATTCCAACGAGGCCGTATCGCAAAATGCCGCCGCCGATGTCCGCAATGAGTTCGCCTGAAATTTTTGTCGCCATAGTAAATAAGTCTCCTAACCGTCCGCCAGAGCCCTTTGCCCTGCCCGCGAAACAGTTTATTCATGAATGGCGTGAGTTTATTCCAGATCCGGTGGCGAACGGTTCAGACGTACGAAAGATCAACCTGCAAAAGCGGCGGGTGAAACTGTTGACCGAAGTTATTAATAACCGAAAACACAAAACACACTGAGTAAGATCGACTTCTCTCAGTGTGCTCTGTGAACTCTGTAGCTAACTCTATTTTGCTTTCAAAATATCCCTGATCTCGCCGAGCAAAGCTTCGGTCGGCGGCGGTGGTGTTTGAGCCGCTAGTTTTTCAAAGTAACTCATGGCCGCCTTTGCGATCATAAACATCACTAACGCCACGATCAGGAACGTAATGATGTCGCTGATCAGTTGACCGTAACGCAGCAGAGGCGCGCCGGCCTTTACGGCTGCGTCGATCTGTTCGCCGGTTGCTCCAGAAGTAAGTTTGCCACTCAGGTCATAGAACTTACTCTTGAAATCGGTTCCGCCGGTTACAAGCCCGACAAAGGGCATAACGATGCCCTCGGTAAACGTAGTTACGATCTTGCCAAACGCGGCGCCCATGATGACACCGATAGCGAGGTCCAATACATTACCGCGGGCAATAAAAGCCTTAAAATCATTTAACATTAATACAATTCGATCCTCCTGAAGTTTTTAACTGCGTGGGAGTTTTTTCTGAATAACGAAGACGACTATACATTGGAAGCGTAGCTTCTCCAAATGAAAAGGCGGCCTCAAAAAGCCGCCTCGGAGTGCTAACTAAACAAAGAAAGAAACTTAGACGCTTGCCGCCTCGGCCGTTTCTTCCTCGTCCGTCTCGTCTTTATCGCTCAGATAAAGTTCTGCCTGTGCGTCATCTTCCTCTTCCTCATCATCATCGGGAAGCGCAATCGCAGGCGCCGGCGAATACTGGGTTGCGGCCGATACGGCTTCTTCCTCTTGGGTTTCGCGTGCCTTTAGCATCGAGCAACTGCCTTCGAGAATTGCTCCTTCCTCGATGATGAGACGCGGGCTCTGAATGTTTCCCATAACGCGTGCCGTGCGACCGAGTTGGAGCTTTTCGCTTGCGATGATGTCGCCGTTGACCGCGCCATTTACCATTGCGGCTGCGACCGAAACATTCGCGTCAACCTGGCCGTTTGTGCCGACGATGAGCGTTCCCGCCTCTGACGTAACCGTCCCGACAAGGTGCCCGTCGACACGCAGCATCGCGTGAAACTCCGTCTCACCGGTCAACGTTGTGCCGTGACCGACAAAGCCGCTAAGGCGCCCTTCCTTAATGTCGCGAGCCATCGAATCGCTTTCCGATATCGCGCTGGTCGCGGGGGCCGTCGTTGTTTGGGTCGGATAATTGTATACCGGTGTCGTTGGCTGCTGCTGCTCGGGATAGTCGGTCTCAGGCTTATTGCCCCTGCCCATTCTGATCATAGATGTTTCCTCGCTGGTTAGATTTGAAAAGCGACCTGACACGAGAATTTGCCGACGAATCCGCTAAAAACCACCGCCATTGCCTTCTGCTCGAGTGGCCCAACGTGCCTGTCTTTCCTGTATCTTTATAATAGAGGACGGACGCGCGATGTGTCCAGACATTTTTTGAGTTTGCAGAAGTCGTCCAAGAGTGGCAAAATGCTTGTCTTTCGCATGTTTGAGGACAAAATTGAAAGCTGAGACCAAAATAAAGACAAAATTGCTAAAGAAGATGGGCCGTGCCATTGAGGATTTCTCCATGATCACCGAGGGCGACCGCGTGATGGTGTGTCTCTCTGGCGGCAAGGATAGCTACACCCTGCTGGATCTGCTGCTCGACGTCCAGCGTCGCGCACCCGTAAACTTTGAAATACTTGCGGTTAACCTCGATCAAAAGCAGCCGGATTTCCCCGAACACGTGCTCCCGGACTACCTTACGACGCGAGGCGTGCCCTTTAGGATCGTCGAGGAAGACACGTTTTCCGTTGTAAAAGCTCACATTCCCGAGGGAAAAACATATTGCTCGCTCTGCAGTCGCCTGAGGCGCGGCATTCTGTACTCGACGGCGCTTGATGAGGGCTGCACAAAGATCGCTCTCGGCCATCATGCCGACGATATCATTGCTACGTTTTTGCTTAACTTGTTCTATGTTGGGCAGTTAAAGGCGATGCCGCCGATCCTGCGTAACGACGCCGACAACAATACGATCATCCGGCCGCTCGCGTACTGCCAAGAGAAAGAGATCACCGCCTATGCCGAGGAGCAAAAATTCCCGATAATACCGTGCAATCTCTGCGGTTCGCAGCCAAACCTAAAGCGGGCCCGCGTTAAACGCCTCATCGACGAACTCGAGAAAGAAACACCGTTCATCCGCCAGACTATGCTCACGGCGATGACAAATGTTACGGGTTCGCATCTGCTCGATAATAAACTCTACGATTTCAACAACTTCGAGCCGATGATAAAGGCGATCCCCGCCGGCCACGGCTCAGTCGAGAAGGAATTAGACGAAATTTTTGACCACAGCGAGCCGCAGTTCGGGGACCGGAGTCGGCAACTCGCTGTTCTTGCGTAAGTAGTTAGAGACTGTTGCATAGCGCCAGCTTGGCACACGGCTGAAGTAACCCATGGATCCTATCTCCATTTGTCGCCTATGATCATTTCGCGCGAATCCTTGCAAGAAATCGAACTACTGTACGAGCAGAACTTGAATCTACAGGCCTACTCACTCGCAAAAAACCACGGCAGATTTTCAGATTGGGAAGGCACTGCTGCCTTGTTACTCGGTTCGCACTTGGCATACAGCCTCGGCGCCCCTGACGCTTCGTTTCGATTAACCTCGCGGGCATGGCACAAGGATCGCTCGGACCCGAGAGCCACTTTTTTCTACGCGGCGGAGATGTTGTCGCGTCGCGGCCCGCTGCCCACATTGATGTTCATCCGAAAGCACGAGGACTTCGTTGCTGACGATAAATTGACGAGTTGGTGGTATTCGCTTAGGGCACAGCTGCATGCGTCGCTCCGAGATTTTAGCGTAGCGTCCAAGTGGCACGAGCGGGCATTCGAGGTTTGTCCGACGGAATCCTGGGTCTGGGTCGCACGGTCGTACTCGCTCGAGCAGCAGGACCGCTACGAGGAAGCTCTTGAGGCCGCGATGAAAGGACTAGAGCTAGCTCCGCGGCGTCGGGCGACGATCTCGGCTGCGGCACATTACCTAACGCTGCTCGATCGTGATGCTGAGGCCCATGCCCTTTTGAAAAGCTCGTCCGAAAGGGTCGAGAATGGCTGGACTTTGAAGGAACTATCGGATCTGCAGTCGGAGCTGGGCATGCACCGCGAATCGTACGCCACGCTACGGTCAGCCACAGACCTTATGCCTATGCTCGAGGACGAAGCGGCGAAATGGCTTTACGGTGGTCTATCGGATTCGGCTTACATGAAGGGCCATCTTGACGAAGCCATCGAGTTCGCCGGGAAGGCGGGCGGAGAGTTCTTCGCGAAGGTGATCGAGAACATGGAGTCTGCGAAATCCGATGCTCGGCGCGTGCAGCTTGACGTCGGGTTTCTTCGCCAACATCACGTCACCTGTGCTCCGGCCACTTTGTCGAACATCGCGAGGTACTGGAAGAAAAAGGCCGACCATCTCGAACTTGTCGAGGAGATGTGCTACGACGGTACACCAAGCTATAAGGAACGCGCATGGGCCGAAACGAACGGCTGGCGAACGCGCGAATTTACGCTAAACCGCGACAACGCCGCCGAGCTACTCGGACGTGGTGTACCGATGACGCTGGCGACCGTGTATCCGGGCGGTGGCCATCTGCAGGCGATTGTCGGGTACGACGAACGACGCGGGACTTATCTTCTTCGCGATCCTTACTATCGGCGCTTGGGTGAGGTTCTCGCCGCCGAGCTCGAGGAGCATCAACGTGCCAATGGCCCACGCGTGATGGCGCTCGTACCTGAGGGCAACGCCGAACTGCTGGAAGGGTTGACGCACGAGTTATTCGAGAGCGAAGTTTACGATGTTCTCTTTGCCCTCGAGGGAGCTCTCGATCGGCACGACCGCGAAGAGGCTGGTCGGTTGCAGAAGGAAATCGAGCAAAAATTCCCTAACCACCGGCTAAGCCTTTCCGCCCGGTGGGCCGTCGCAAATTATGACACAAACTCGGCTGGCGTTCGTTCCGCACTTCACGGTTTGCTCGAGCTTTTCCCCGAGGACGTAAATCTCAGGCTAAACGACGTAAGTGTTTCTTCTCAGTTCACCAGCCGGTCGGAACGGCTTGAGAAACTAAATGAATATTCAAAGGCGAAAGAGACCGACCATCTGTTTTGGCAGATGTACGGTTACGAGCTCGGGCTCGACGCTCGCCATCACGACCGTGGTATTCGATGGCTCTACCGCTCGTTGCGCCGGGGGCATGGCGCCGCACTAACTTACCGATTTCTGGCAGACATCCTTTGGTCGAAGCGCCGGTTCGAAGAGGCTACTGAGCTGTACCGTTTCGCTGTTTCGTTAAATGACAAGGACGAGAGCTTAGCATATGCCTACTTTCAGGCAATGCGGCATCTGAAGCGCGAGGATGAAGCGTTGACCGTACTCGCGCACCGCGCTCGACTCTTCATTAAGCAATCTGGTATGCCGGTTCGCAGTTTTTTTAATGCCCAGCGCGAATTAGGCATGATTGGTGATGCGTTTGCCACGCTGGATGATGCAGTAGCAAAGCGACCAACGGATGGTGAGTTGTACCTTTTCGCAGCCGACGCAAAGGCGCGCGCGGGTCGAATGGAGGAAGCGGAGATCCTGCTTCGAACGGCAGAGAAAATATCGGCCATGTCCAGTTGGCTAAGAACGTCAGCGACAGTCGCTCATTTGAAAGGCGATCTGGACGGTTCGCTCGCTCGTTGGCGTAGAGTGCTAGAGACTGACCCGTCCGCCTACGACGCTCACGAGAATATCGCGTTCCTCTTGAAGGGTCTCGAAGGCGCCATGGCGGCAAAGGACCATCTACGACGCGTTTGTCGGAAGTTCCCTAAGAATCGCGGGCTTCAGACCTTACGGCTAGAGTATTTGGACGAGGAGGCAGGCGAAGCGATCGCAGTCTTGCGTGATCTTGTCCGTCACGATCCAAGTGATGTGTGGTGTCACCGCGAGCTTTCCAACTGGTATCGTCGCGTGGGTAAGCTCGAACGGTCTCTCGAAGCGGCCGAATCTGCTGTAGCCGCCGGTCCGCACGATGCCGCTAGCCGCTGGTTTCGCGGGCAAGCGCTCGAGGCTCTCGGGCGTTATGACGAGGCCATCGTTGAATACGAAACAGGTGTGAAAAACTGGGCCGATCACGCCTATTCAATATCAAGTTGGCTCAATCTGCTACGGACGAAGCAAGAGAAACTCGCCGCTCTGGACGTGATCTGGACTGAGGTAAAAGGCCATTCCATCACGGGCGATGGTTTGTTTGCATTTCGCGATGAGTCACGTCGATTTCTCGATGGGACGGATCTTCTAGGAAGGCTTCGAGAATTTCAAGCAGATAATCCAAGGGCTTGGTTTGCGGCATCGGCGGTGGTTCAGCAACTCGTTGACGTGGGCGACACAACTGAGGCCCTAACGGCCGCATCACGCGCTGTCGAACGATTTCCTCTAATGCACCATACCTGGCTTGATCTCGCTTTGGTTCACAAACTCAACGGCAACCGGGACGAAGAGATCGCGGCCCTCCAAAAGGTCGTCGCGATGAATCCGACCTGGAGCTATGGATCACAACAGCTCGCGGAGGCTCTCGAGAGGGCGGGACGATATACCGAAGCGAAAGATGTGTTAACTTCAGCGCTCTCGCGGCTGCCCTTCGATCACTATCTTCACGGCTATCTTGCCGGCGTATATTGGAAGCTGAACGACCGAAACAAAGCCATCGAGACATTGCGAAGCGCAGTCGCGGTGGAACCAGGCTACGAATGGGCTTGGAGGTCGATCAGGGACTGGGCAAACGAGACGGGCGATGCGGAACTGCCTGTTAAGCTCGCTCGCGAACTGACCGAACGCAAACCTCGGGACGCTCGGTCCTGGGTCAATCTTGCGGAGATGCTCGAATCGGGTGCGTTTTCGAACGAGCGACTCGACGCGATCGAACAAGCGCTAAAGTTGGATCCGCACGATCCTACAGCGCTTGCCATGAAGGCGAATTGTCTCGCCGATGCGCGCCGCTACGATGAGGCGATAGCAGTATGCCGTACAGTGATGCCAGACGGACACCACCCCGAGCAGCTTCAATTCGTCGAGGCCGGGATCGAGATGAATCGCGGACGCGTCTATCGCGGCATCGAGTTGATGCAAGCTCTTACGCGCAAAAGTCCGGGCTACTTACCCGGATGGGCGAGACTTGCCGATCTTTACCGTAATGACCCGAACCGATCGGGCGACTATCTTGACGTAGCACGACAACTGGTGCGGCTCTCGCCTCGTGAACCAATTGTTTACGGATACCTGGCGGAAGCCGGCATGATGTGCGGCAATAGGGACGAAGCCCGTGAGGCGTTGCAGCAAGCGGTCGTCCTAGACCCTAACTACCAGTTTGCGTCCGACAACCTCTTTTCGATGCTGACCGAGGACGGAGATGTCGATGGCGCCACGCAGCTTGCCGAGACCCTCACCCACTCAGCTCGCGAGATCGGACTACCGATGGCTATAGAGGTTGCCGCTGGAGCGAATGATCGCGAGCACGTGCTCGATCTGATCGCAGAGATGCTCCGGTCACCGGTCGTCATTAAAGACAAAGCAGACGGTGCGATCGATAAAGCGACAAAACTTTTCACCCGAAGGGACACTTCTTTGGCGGACGTCCTTAGAGCGTTGTGCGCCGAGACGAACATAAATTCGCTCGCGGGCCGGTACCTCATCACGGAAGTTTGGCGCGGGAGAGGCCGTCCGGCTTGCGAGGAAGCCCTCGGTTCGGTTGCGGAGAATAAACCGCTATGGGCCGAAGCCGCCGGCCGGTATCTCGAGATCCTTGGAGCCGAAATGCCTGACGAATTGGTGAAGTTCATCGATAAGAACTCGGATGCTCTGGCCGGGCACACCGACACATGGGCATCGGTTGGATATTTTCTCGTTAACATGGACGACCGCGAACGGATGGCCAACTGGTTTGCAGGCTGGGAGCGACGCGGTGACGTTAAGCCGTGGATGCTGTGGAATTGGTCGATCGTTCTCCGACGTGACGGACTGACGGCTCAAGCCGATCGAGTCAACCGTGCGGCCATTGATCTTACTTACGATGAAACGGTCAACCTCCATCTGACATCGATCGGACTCGCGGCTTTCAGAAGCGGGAATTTCGACGAAGCCAGGACGGTCTTTTACAACATCAACTCGCTGAACATGACGGATTCGGATCGATTTTTTTACGATCTGCTTGCCGACGGACTAGCTGCGGCTGAATCGGTCGCGAGCGGCAGTCTGGACTCAGCTCAATCGATCACTGATGGGATAGTTACCAACGTTGCGACTCATGATCCTAAGCAAGCCGATCAAATGGTAAAGGACGCAGTTCAGGGAGTACTAGAAACGATCCTTCCCATGATCGGGAGTCGGTGGTACACGTTTCGCGTAAAGGCACGGTTGTACTACTACAGCCTCGGGTGACCAAAACATGCGCAACTTTCTCCGAACGCTTCGTGAGCCTAGAATTTAGCAGTAGAAACAGTATACGAAGAGCCTTGCTCGGCATAACGCCGGCTCGGAGCTTCTTCATTTCAACTTCCGCGGTGCGAACAGCTTGTCATCGATCGCGACGTTGTGTTTGACCGACGTGATGGTGATGACGATGTTGCCGTTCGAGATGGTGTTATTCACCTGCTTGAACGGGATCATTACCCCATCAACATTGCGATAATCGCTGAGCAAGATCGTGTAAGGCAGCGCCAGCGAGCTGGTGCTCGACGTGACGACGCCTTCGCGTTTCAACATCAGAAAGGTTTTCGTCGAGTAATATTCCGTGAATTTCGTGCCTTTCTCGGGTTCGAACTCAACCGGGTAAGCATCTTCGTCGCCAACTTTTGCAATGCTCTTTACGGTGATCGTCTTGTATTTGGACTTCCAGTCGAGCATCACGTGAAAGTCAGACGCGAGCTTTGCGTCCTCAAGCCGTTTGCCGGCAAGCTTTTCGACCGGCGCAAAAGTGTAAGCCTCTTCGCCATTGCGTCCGTCGAAAAATTCCCAGCCTTTGGCGATCTCCTTGCCCAGTGCCTTCATCGTCGTTTGTGTGGCAGAGAAGTTCGGTGCCTTTGCCCAACTCGTCGCTTCGGCTTTTACACCTTGGTGTTCAAGGTCTGAGACCGACGTCGCTACACGCGAACTGAGTTTGCGCCAATTTGCTTCGCCGCCACTTGCTGCCAGGGCTTTTTGATAAAGCTCATCAACAGTGATGGGCGGTTTGTCATCTCGCATTTCGTCAAGGCGCTTGAACTCGAATTCACCCTCAGGCTGCGTGACGACAACACTCACGAGTTTGCCGGCGGCGTCACGTTTTGCTTTGAGCCAATAGGCATCGGGCAACGGCGACATCCTAAAGACGTCTTTGCTCTTTTCCATCAATGCGTATGGCGGCTGCGAGCCGATATTAAAAGTCACTTTTCCATCAGTCTCTTTGATCTCGATCGCTCCGCTACCGTCGGGCATCGAGTATTTTCCGATCAGCTCTTTTGCGGCATCCGAGCTCTTGTTTTCAGCGGCCGGTTCGACCTTTACGCGTGGCAGGGTGTAGTTGCCCTGCGGTTGTTCGAGATAGACCTCGTTGTCCTTAAATGTGATAAAGAACCCATCGGGCGCACCGTTTAGTTTGTAGCGGCGGCCACCTACGTTTTCGAGAGTGTAAACCGGCTGGCCGGGCACGTGTGCACTCAGCTTGCCGTCCGCGAACTTGATCTCGACGTCAATTCCAGCCGCCTCAAACCTGTATTTTCCGGCCTCCTTTTCGGCGGTAACTGCGACACTCGAGTTGGTCTTAGCGGTTTCGGGCTTGCCGAGAATGTTCTCCCACACAATAGGCATGATGTCGTTGCCAAGGCTCGACGCGGTCACATTCGTGAGCATTACAAAGCCGAGCTTTTTCTCGGGGATCATTGCCACAAGCGAATTAAAGCCGTCGATGTTGCCGCCGTGCTCGACGACGTTGAGGCCGTTCCATTTGCGCAGCATCCAGCCGAGACCGTAGTTGACAGTGCCCGAGGCGTTCATTTTCATCTGCGGTTTTAGCCATTCGGCGAAACCCTTTTCCGACACAAGGCGCTTGCCGCCCGCTGTCCCGCCATTAAGCACAAATCGCAGCCATTCGCCCATGTCGCGCGCGCTCGAGTTGATAGAACCCGCCGGCGCGACTTGATCGATGTCGCGATAGGGCCGCTGCTTTGTTTCTTTGGTGTCAAAATTGTAGTCATAACCGAGCGAGCGGTCTCGTGCCTTCGACATTTGCTTCATCGACATCGTGCTGTTCGTCATTCCGAGCGGTTTGAAGATACGTTCGGGCACAAACTTTTCCCACGCCTGCTTTTGCGCTTGCGTGACCAGTTCGCCGGCTGCGGCGTACATAATGTTTTGATACTGGAATTTTTCGCGAAGCTTCGCAGTCGGTTTTGCCTGGGCCGCAACCTGAATAAGCTCGGCACGCGTGAGTTTGCCGGTGATCATAGCGAGATCGGTGCGATTCAGCCCCGATGTGTGACACATCAGATCGCGAATAGTGATATTTTTGTCCGTCTCGGGATCGTACATTTTGAAGTACGGCAATAATTTTTTTGGGTTATCGTCGAGCGACAGTTTACCTTCGTCGGCGGTCATCAAAACTGAGAGTGCGGTAAAGGCCTTTGTCGCCGAGCCGATCGCAAATTGAGTGTCGGGCGTGACGGCAACTTTATTTTCATAATCCTTGTAGCCGAGGCCTTTCATGTAAATCACCTTGTCTTCGTGGACGATGGCAAGCGACATGCCGGGTATGCCGAGTTCCTTTCGCCGGGCCTCGACTTTTTCCTCGATGGTTTGAAGCTGACTCGAGTACTGAGACGCAGCGGTCTGCGACGTGGCCTGCGAATAACCTATGTGCGGCACACCAGTAAACTGAATTGAAAAAAGCAGCAGAAGTGTTAAGAACGCCTTAGGGGTTGTCTTTGTCATAAGTTCTCCGGGGGTATAATATCTCTGGTTCAATACGGCTCATTATCACACAAAGTTCTGTCTGTGATCGACGCTGGACATGCGGGAGGAATAATATGCGTAAGGTCATTTTTGGCGGTGCGAATAGTCTCGATAACTTCATCGCTCGCAAGGGTGGCGGGGTTGATTGGCTGCTATTCGGCGAGGAAGCGATGGAGCTGATGAAAGACATGTGGTCGCGGTTCGATTGCATGTTGATGGGTCGCAAGACGTACGATGTCGCGACCGGCGGCAGTTCTGAGAAGGGGCGAAAGGGAGAAGAGGCGAAGGGGAGAAAGAAGAAACAAGCTAAAAGTCCTTACGGCGATATCGAGACATACGTTTTTTCGCGTACATTGAAGCCGGGAAAACGAGACGGCGTCGAGTTTGTATCAACCGACCCGGGCGAGTTCGTTGCAAAGCTTAAAAAGAAAAAAGGCAAAGACATCATGGTGATGGGCGGCGGCGAGATCGGCGCGGTACTGCTCGATGCGGGTGTAGTTGATGAGATCGGCTTTAACATTCACCCGATCCTGCTCGGCAACGGCGTGCCGCTCTTTCACAAAATGTCCCGCTCCATTGATCTCGAACTTGTCGAATGCAAGCCGATGAAGACTGGTTGTGTTTATGTTTTATACCGGGTGAAATAATAGTTTCTTTTAGGAGAATTTCGTTGCGTCCTTCGCGAGCTTCGCGTGAAATGGGTTTTTCTCCCGCAAAGACGCAAAGACGCAAAGAATCGCGAAGGAAGAATACCTACAAATGATAGAATCCGATCTTTCAGTTAAGGCAGAAATCGATCTTTACTACGACCTTTATGTACCGGAAGGCGTCGGTGACATGGCGCCGCTACTGATCGCCGTTCACGGCTACGGAGCACACAAGCGTTACATGATGCGCGAGGCAAAGCTTGTCGCGGGTGACAAGTTTGTGATCGCGTCGCTCGAAGCGCCGCATCCGCATTACCGTCCGACAAAGGACGGCGGATACGCGATCGGTTATGGTTGGCTCTCGAGCGAACGGTCGGAGGAAAACGTGCGCCTCCATCACAAATTTGTGCTGGACGTGATCGACAGGCTCGACGCGGACGGTTCTGTTGATCGCACGCAGGTTTTCATGTACGGATTTTCTCAGGCGTGCGCGCTGAATTTCAGATTTGCGTTTACCTATCCCGAGGTGCTGCGAGGGTTGATCGGCGTGTGCGGCGGCATTCCCGGCGATCTCGACACAAACTCGATCTACAAGCCGTTTACGGCCGAGACATTTTATCTCTATGGCGACGACGACGAATTTTACACGCAAGAGCAGTTCGCCGAATTTGACGAAAAGCTAAGCGCGCGTCTGACGACTTACCGGTCAAAACACTACGCCGCAAAACATGAGATCACAGACAAGATGCGCGCCGATATAAAGCAGTTTCTTGCTAAAATGATGTAGTAAATTCGCAAAGGAGCGCTCACCGTTATGAACAGGGCAATTTCAATTCTGTTACTGACAGTTTGCACTTACGTCGGTGCGGCCATCTCTCAGCCATCGGCCCATCCCGGCATTGTGTTATATCAGCAAGGTAAAAATGCTGAGGCGGTCCGCTCGTTGGAGATTGCGGTTAAGACAAAAGAATTCGAAAAGAGTGCGGAGGTGTGGAATTACCTTGGATTGTGTTATACGAAAAACCCTGATTTTAATAGAGCAAGAAAAGCTTTCGAAAAGGCAGTTAAACTAATGCCGAGTAATTCCGTTTATCGTGCAAATCTCGGGTACGTTCATCTAATGACGCGTCAGTACAGCAAGGCTCGATCAGAGGCGAAGAAGGCGATCGAACTCGATCCAAAAAATCTAACAGCCTATTATTTGCGAGGATCGGCGAGTTTTCTGGACAACGAGTTATACGATGCCGAAAAAGATGCGGATCAGATAATGACGATCGATCCGACGTACGCAAAGGGATACGTTTTGAAATCCAACGTCCTCGTGAGTCGACTCGGGCAAAAATTGGTCGGCGGGTCAACGCCGAGAGACGAGATCAAGTATCTCGAGAGCGCGGCCAACGTGCTAAGTAAAGGTATTGAGAGCTGCAACTGCAAAGGCGACGCCGAGCATAAACTCCTGGTTGATGAACTAGAATCCGTAGATGTTTTTTACAAATATTTCTCGAAAGAGAAACCCGACCCGAGGATAAAGGCTGAACCAGACCCAACAGTAACCCCTCTCAAAGTTACTTACAAGCCTAAACCGAGCTATACGGATTCGGCGCGCTCTAAGGGCGTCCGTGGAACTATTCAGGTTGCGGTTCTTTTTGGGGCCAATGGAAAAGTGCAGCGAGTTTTACTTCTCAAACGCCTTGGTTCCGGGTTAGACGAGAACGTAATGAGAATGGCGTACAGGATTGGCTTTGAGCCACAGATGAAAGATGGCACGCCTGTTTCTGTCGTGAGAATTGTGGAATATGGTTTTGATATCCACTAAGGATCTATTTTTAACTTCCTGATCTCGGCAACATCTCTCAATCCAGGCGGCAGCGTGACCTGCGGCTGTTCTTCACCTTTGTCGTTTAGAGTCATTTCAACACTAAAGTCTTCAGATTTTGTTTGTGCGAGTAAGGTGCGCGGTGCATAGATGATAAAGCTAGCGGTTCTGCCGTCGAGACCGGTGACGGGAATTGTGAAGGCGCGTTCAACGCGGCGTTCGCCGATGCGGAAAAAAACATCGACGACGGTGTTAAAGACCGCGGCTTTTGGGTCTGTGACGCTGATGGCTATCTGCGGCGCGGTAAAATCAGACCTTTTTCCGGCGATGTCGATCTTTGCGGTCTCGACCGAATCGAGCGCGCGAATAACACTCGCAGGCCCGCGGACCTTGACGCGCGGTGGCGAAACGAGCGTTGAGTAAACTTCAAATCCGGCGGCCGGTGCACCCTTTGTTTCAGCGCGAACCTCGAGTTCCTTTTCTTCGACCGCCTCGAGATTTACTGCGATGCGGCCGGGCTGGATCTCGTTGAGCTTTATTCCCGGCGGCAGGTTCACGTAAACATTATCGGGCGTGAGGCTGACGACGCGATCGCCCGGCGGCACATCGGTGAGGTCGAGAGTCGCGGTAAGATCGCTGTTGTTTAGCTGTTCCAGCCTGCGCTTGTCGCCGCTGAGGACGATATCGACTTCGGGTGGAAGCGCGTTTGTGATCTCGGCGTTGTTCGAAACTCGCGGCGCGAGCGCGACATTAAAACGCTGGACGGTCGGTGTGCTCAAACCTGTCACGCCTAGCCAGAGACCGAGCGTGATGACAAGGGCCATGAGCTTTAGCCCCCAATCTTCCAAAAAGATCTTTCGAACGACATGCTTTGCAAATAACTTTCCTGCCATAACAACTAGCCACAGAGGACGCAGATATCACCGAAATTGTTTTCCCGATAAAACATGAAAATCGATCAATTCACCATTCGACAAAATAACTAGACTCCCGGTTTGAGCGCCTCAGTGTTCTCTGTGGCCTCTGTGGCTAAATGCTGCCGCGGTTCGACGAGCGGGATCTCGAGCGCGTCGAGCAGCAGTTTGCGAAGCGTCGTCGGGTCGATGTTGCGGCGGACCTCGCCCGCCTCGACATACGTTATGAGGCCGGTTTCTTCCGAGACGACGAGCGATATCGCATCGGTTCCCTCGGTGATACCGATCGCGGCGCGGTGACGTGTACCGAGTTCGCGTGAGACCTCGGGATTTTTTGTCAGCGGCAAAAAGACGGACGCGGCTGCGAGCCTTTCGTTTTGGATGACGATTGCGCCGTCGTGGAGCGGCGTCGCCGGGTTGAATATCGTGACCAGCAGATCGTAGCTGATGTGAGCGTCGAGCTGTACGCCGGCGTCGATAAAATTTCGCAGACCAATGTTGCGCTCGATGACGATTAGAGCTCCCGTCTTTTCACTGGCGAGCGTCGTCACCGCCAGCACTATCTCGTCATAAACGCTGCCGCCAAACTGCCCTCGTTGCTTCTTTAAAATCGGGAACCGAAACCGGTTTGCAAAATAGATCAGCGCTTGTCTGATCTCCGACTGAAACAGCACGATGATCGCAATGCCGATAAAACCGACCGCGTATCGCAACACAAACTCAAGTGTCGATAATTCCTGCGTGACGGCGAGCCAATAGAGAAGCGCGAGTATGACCATCCCGACGACCGTGGGCACCGCACGCGTGCCGCGAAGCAGCTTGAGCACCACGTAAACGATCACAAACACAAGCGCGATGTCGATGACATTTCGCACTCCTGTGATCGCCGGTAAAAGATCGGTAAACTGCATTGCGGGCACACCAATGCCCTAAGAATATCACAAACGGGTCGGCCCGGCGGACGCAGGTTGTTCGGACTTAAGCTTCGAAAGGAATCTCGGCGTTTTGCAGGATGCTGAGTTCGTTGCGGGCGACGCGGTCGAGCAGTTTTGGGTCGTCGAACATCTTGACGAGGCCGTTGACGGTTGCGTAACGCGGTTCGTCGGCGATCGAGACGGGAAGATTAATGAACGAGCGCATGTACTTGTCGATGCCGTCGAGCAGCGCGCCGCCGCCGGTTAGTATCACGCCGCGATCATAAATGTCCGCAGCGACCTCAGGGCGAAGTTCGGTGAGCGTGTCCTTGACGCGAATCGCCAGCCGGCGAACAATGCCCTCGACGATCGGAAAGATCTCGCCGGCCGTGATCTGAACAGCTCCGGGGCTGCGGGTTTGCACGTCGCGGCCGCGGACCTCGATCGATTTTGAAAGGTCGTCGGGCAAAAAGGTTGATGCGAAATTTGTCTTTATCAGCTCGATCGTTTCTTCGCCGACCTGCAGACCGTTGTGACGACGGAGGTGCGTTGCGAGAGCTTCGTTGATGGCGCCCGAGCCGTAACGGTTCGATGTTGAATGAACGACAGTGCCTTTTGCGATGACCGCGATGTTTGTCGTGCCGGCACCGATATCAACTATCGCAGTAGCACGTTTGTCGGTAGGTAGAATGCCGGCGCCGAATGCGGCGGCGAGGCCCTCTTCCATCATAAAGACCTTGCCGATGCCGGCGTCGTCAGCGGCGTTCAAGAGCGCACGCTGCTCGACATGCGTAACATCAGAGACCATTGACATCACAGCCTGGATGGCGATGTTCGATCCACCGGTCTTTGCCTTTTTGACAAAGTGCGCGAGCATCTTTTTCGTCCGTTCAAAATCCGCAACGACGCCGCCGATAAGGGGAGCGTGGACGTTTATGTCACGACCTTCGCGACCGGTCATCTCAGCCGCTTCCAGACCAAAGGCTACGATCTCCTCGGTCATCTCGTTGATCGCGACGAGTGACGGCTCGTCCAAAACGACGCCGCGATCTTTGACGGCGATGATGGTGCTAGCCGTGCCGAGATCGATAGCCATCGAATCGGTTACGAGTTTTTTGAGCGAAGATATCTTTAACATAAAGATGTCGTTAGCGATTTCACTGAGCACCTAAAATTATATGCCTAATCGATGCAACCTTCCAATACCTATTAAGCCCATTTAATTTCAAAAAGCTCAACCGGTTGCCTGCGGTTCTTTACCGTGATCGCTTCGCGCTGCGTCATTGGAAAGATGTCGCCCGCGGCCTTTGCGCAATCCGAGCTGATCAAGATCTGGCCGCCGACGGTGTTTGACTCGAGGCGCGAGGCCAGGTTGACGGCGTCACCTATCGCCGTGTATTCCGAACGTTGCTCAGAGCCGATGTAACCGACAGTCGCCTCGCCGGTGTGAAGCCCGATGCCAACGGCGATCTGCATATAGCCTTGTTCGAGAAGTTCGGGATTTAGCGTCAAAAGTCTTCGCTGCATCGCGACGGCGGCGTTGACCGCATTTCGCGCATCGTCGGGCGTCGCGGTCGGCGCGCCGAACAGAGCCATCAAACCATCGCCAATGTATTTATCGAGCGTGCCGCCGTGTTCAAAAATGATCTCCGACATCGCTGTGAAATACTGATTGAGCAAACCGACGACACGTTCGGGGTTCTCGCCCTCGGCGAGAGTCGTAAATCCACGAATATCGGCAAACAAGATCGTGATGGTTTGGTTAGCTCCGCCGAGACGGAACGAATTTGGATTCTCGAGTAGCTGCTTTACGACATACTCAGGCATGAAACGGCTGTAATTTGCACGCGCGACCTCCTCGCGTGCGAGTCGTTTGTGTGCTTTTACGGTTTCGACAGTTACGGCGGCCTGCGCCGCAACGGCACTGATGAGATCGAGATGATCGGGACGAAATGCCGCGAACGGATCGAGCCGGTCGGCGTAGATCACGCCATGGACGCCCGACTGAGTGATGAGCGGTGCGCAGATCGTCGAGCGAACGCCCTGCGAAACTATAGACTCGGCCCCCTGAAACTGCTCGTCGGTCTTTGCGTCTTGCGAGAGGATCGCAACGCGCTCGGTCATCACGCGTTGCGTGATCGTACGGCTGACGGCAAGCCTCTCGGTGAGTTTCTCGAGGCCTTTCTCACGCGTTTTCGCGCCGATCTGCTGCAGAACATGCTCACCGTCTCCTTTCGCAGGCTCGTCAACAAGCAACGCGACGACGCGGTCGGCCGGCGTCCCGCGAAAGATCAGGTCGGTGGCGCGCTCGAACAACTCATCGAGTTCGAGCACCGTGCCGAGCGTCTTGCTCATCTCGTAGAGCAGTTCGAGGATCTTTGCCTTTCTTCGAAGGTCCTTTAATTCATCCGGCGTTACGACAGCCGAGTCGAGAGAGATGTTCGAACGCGGCCCCAACAACTCATTGACCGAGATCGCAACTTGCGTGTGGCCCATCGGGGCGTCGTCAAAGCTGACCGTTTTTGGCTTTTCGATGCCAACGAGTGACGGAGATTTTGGCGCCGCCGGCGGATCCGCGGCCGCTGGCCTTGCCGTTTCCGCCGCGGTGCGAAACGTAAGCGAGCTTTCGCCGATGACGATCACATCACCCTCGACGAGTGCGTGTTCGAGCACAACGTTGCCGTTAACAAAAACATGATTGACGCTGCGAACAAGCTGGCCTCCCTCGATCGAGCCGTCAATGATCTTAAAGTTGTTTGCGTCAAACGCGATGAACGCGTGTTTGCGCGACACGCGACGATCGTTGAGCACGATATCGTTTTCCTTGGCGCGACCGATCGTCCAGTGCTTGTCCGGCGAGAGCGACGCCTTGAATGTGCGCCCAGTAGCTTCTGTGATGTCGATCGTTGCGTTCAAAACAAATGTAATTGTAAATGTTTAGTTGAGAATCGGTAAACTCAGGCGGCTTTCTCAATGCCGTAGCGTGCGAGTTTGAGATATAGACCGCGACGCGTCAGGCCGAGTTCGGCAGCGACGCGAGAGATGTTCCAGTTATGACGGGTGAGTGCGGCGCGAATGAGTCGCATTTCGAGTTCGCTGACGGCCTCCTCGAGTGTGCCGCCCTCGGACATATTTGCAAACGGCGTCATCGGCGTGTCAAAGGACAGAATCGTCTTGGTTTTTGGCGTCGAAGAGCCTCTGCCAACCAAAGGCACGACTCCGTCCGTCATACGATTGAGGTCCGGCGAGAGGTGCTCGGGCGTGATGACCTCGTTGTCCTCGGCGCGTGCGATCACGCGTTGAACCTCGTTGCAAAGCTGTCGCACATTTCCTTCCCAGTTACAGACCATTAGCATGTCGATCGTTTGAGTCATGAATGTTACGTTCTGCTTATTGAACCGAGCCGAGTAGTGATTGATGTAATAGTTGACGATCGGCGGAATCTCGGATCGGCGTTCGCGAAGCGGCGGTACGCGAAGCCGAATGACATTGAGCCGGTAATACAGATCTTCTCTAAAAGAACCGTCAGCGACTTTTTCCTCAAGCTTCATGTTTGTCGCGGCGATGATGCGCACATCGACCTTGATCGGATGTTTTTCGCCAAGAGTCTGGACCTCGCCCTCCTGTAGGAACCGGAGCAACTTTGGCTGAACGTCGAGCGAGAGATCGCCAACCTCGTCGAGGAAAAGCGTGCCGCCGTCAGCGGTACGGATCATGCCGGGCGAATCATTAACCGCGCCGGTAAAAGCTCCTTTCTTGTGACCGAAAAGATGCCCTTCGGCGAGTTCCTTTGGTACGGCCGTACAATTAAACGGCACAAAGACCTTATCCTTCCGGTTCGAGATCGTGTGAACGGCGCGAGCGACCAACTCCTTACCGGTACCGGATTCGCCTGTAATGAGAACCGTTACGTCCGACGAACGGATCTTATAAACTTCCTCAACGAGAGCCGTCATCGCCGGCGAAGAGTGAATAAATCCGGGCATCAGACTGTTGGAGACGTGTGTGTTTACCTCACCGCCATCAGGCAGAGATCTGTCCCGTTCGCGAAGTGCGATAACATCCATTCCGAGTTCGACGACCCGAAGCAGTGGCTGGAGCGAGCTTTCGTCCGCGAGAACGGCGCCGGATTGCGGGGCGATCAGCAAAACCGCGGATGGAGCTGCGGAACCCCGTAGATGAAAAAACCCAATGTCCTTTGATCTGGCGAACGCTTTTTCCTGTTTGTCGGTTGCCGCCTCGTCAAACTTTGTCGCGATCTCGTTACTCTCATGCGGCGTGCAGCCGTGAGCGATGAAAGGATAGAGCCGATTCTCTTCGTTGTACTGCGCGATTACGATCTTCTTTGCGTTGCTTTCTTGTTTGAGGACTGCAACGAGTTCGCGGAACAGCAACTCGCGAGATGCGGTCGCCTCGGCCAGGCGAACTGTGAGAAGTTGCGAAACGACTGAATTTGCGCGCCTCACCGGTTGAGCTACATCGGACAGTGCGTCGAGTCGCTCGATTTCCCTTCGAGTTGCGTCGAGATTGCTCTTTAGGCCGAGCTGGCTAAAAATTTCACCTGCTGAATTCAGGTTCTTTTTCGCCTGCATTCGATCGGCGGCGAGATTTACGCCGATCAGGAAATGCATCATACCGGTGTGATACAGATCGCTTGCGGCCTCAAAGATCGTGAGTCCGCGGCTAAAGTGATGTACGGCGAGCTCACCGTCTTTTTCAGCCAGGGCCGTGAGACCGCGGATTCGCTGAATATTGCCGAGAACAAAAAAATCCGACGTGGGCGCGCCTTTTTCGATTCTCTCAAGTTCTTCTACGCACTTCTCAACATCACCTTTCTGTAGATACCCCTCGGCAAGTATGAGGCGCGCGATCGCGGTGAAATGTTTGTCGCCGAGTTCGGCCGCAAACTCGATTGTTTCGTTCGCCTTTTTGATGGCCGCGTCGTGTCTGTTCTGCGCGAGATAGAGTCGCGCGAGATTTCGCAGCGCCTGTATCTCGTAAAATGGTCGTTTTACTTCTTTTGCGATAGCGATCGACCGTTCAAGCAGCTTTTCGGCTTCGTCGTTGTCGCCACGCAGGATCATCAACTCAGCCAGCGAGTCGAGAATTCCGATAACGTGTGCGTTGTTCTCCTGTTTCTCGGCTAACTCGAGTGCGCGGCGGATCATCTCCTCGGCCTTTCCCCAGTCGCCTATCAGCGTCAAATTAATACCGAGGTTGTTATAGGCGATGACCGAGTTAAGGACGTGTTCGGTCTTATCAAAGAACGCGATCGACTTCTCGAGACATTCGATGCCGTCCTGCGGGCGCCGCAGAAACCAATACGCACCCGACATGTCTGTGTAAAGTTTGCCCAGCATAAAGGGTGCTGAGTTGTTGCCGATGATCTTGATGCCGAGTTCGAAATACTCAATTGCCTTGTCGCTGTGGCCTTCCTGGTGCAGGCTGTTCGCGATCTCGCGATAGGCCTCGGCCATGCCGAGCCAGTCACCATTGTTACGAAAATAGTTTAGTGAACGCTCGGCGTAGTCACGGCTGATCGGATATTCGCTGAGCTTGCGATATACGCGAGCCAGCGCAATATCGACGCTACCCGCCAGCGGCGACAACTCAACGTCCTCCGCAGTTTCCCGTGTGTCTTTCAGTAACGTGATCGCCTTTGGCTGGTCACCTGCATTGCTAAGCGCGATGCCGAGCTGTTTGCGAACGAGTATCTCGGTCTGCGGCGACAGTTCGGCACGGCTCTCCGCAGTTTCGTATTCGGAAAGCGCATCAAGCGAATCTCGGTAGCGACCGGTCGTCTCGAGCGTAAATGAGAGCAGACGTTTCAGGCTGGCGAGATCGTCGGGTTTGTGAGTGTAGGAATTGATCGTTTTTGTGAGCAAGGCCTCAGCCGCGTTCGACTTGCCGTCGCGCAAGTTCTGCCCGACTTTAAGAAAAACGGCGTCGATCTGCTGTGGCGACAGGGCTGCGCCCGCGCGCGAGCTAACCCCGCCTGACATCGATGTTAAATGTCTCTCTCTACTCATTTCTCGGTAGCTGACAAAATGATCAATCGAACACGGGTTTCAGTTACCGTGCTAAAAATTGAATACTTGGTAAACAGCGCATACAAAATTTAGCAGAAACGGCAGGTTATGTCTATAATTCTTTCATGCCCGAGTGGACCGACAGCGATGAGGGCGGGATAGGCGTCCTTCCCGAGAAGAAAACGCGGCTTGAGAAGCCAAAGCTCTTTAAGGTGATCCTGCACAATGACGATTTTACGACGATGGAATTCGTCGTTTTTGTGCTCGAATATGTGTTTTCACGCAACGAGGCCGAGGCCATCGCGATCATGCTCAGCGTCCACAACTCCGGCCAGGGCGTCGCCGGCATTTACCCTTACGAGATCGCGACGATGAAGTGTGAGAAAGCGATCAACCTCGCAAAGTCACGCGAATATCCGCTGCTCTGCACTGTAGAGGAGGAATAAGAAAATGGCGACCGATCCGCAAATTGAAATAGACCTCGACATAGACCAGATAGATGAGCTTGCCAGCAAACTTCGTCCAAAGGGCTTCAAGATGCTTTCGCTTAGCATGTATGGCGATCCGAAAGATGCGCGATACGCCGCGGTTTTCGACAAGCGAAAAGGCGCCGATTGGGAATTGGCATTGGGTTTTACGATTCCCGACATGATCGCGTTGTACAACTCGAACAAGACACTCCATCTTCATCCAAAGCTCGTAACCGCGACGGGCGGCGGTGGTGTAAAGGCCCGCGTCTCAGTTGTCTTTGAAAAACTAGAGGCGAGCAAGGACAGAGAACTCACCTTCAATGTCGCTCCTGAGGTGTATGCCAAGACGATTCTGGACCGTGCAAAAGACGGATGGATACCAATGACTGCCACCATCTATGACGACGCCAAAAATGATCCGCTGATAACGACCGTCTGGGCAAAAAATCAGGATAACGTCGCTTGGACAGCGCTGGTGAGCGCAGACGGCAAGCAAATGCAAGAGCATTTCAATGCGGAGATGTCTGGTTGGGCTCGACCCGCCTTCATGACTGCTTCGACTCAAGGTAGATTCCTCACCATATTTCGGGACGATCATCTTGGGCCGATCGGAAAGGGATTTACAACCGTCGCCGAGGTGTCACGCGAACAGTTCGAGGAGAAAAAACCACTATGGCTGAATGACGGATTTCACACGGTTTGTCTGCAAGGACGCGGATCCGGGGTGAATCGCAGGTTTGCAGCGATCGCCGTAAATAACGAAAAACCGCTTCATCGCGTCGTAGCAAAGACCGGCAGTCCTGAGCTGCCGCAGGTCGATAAGGCGATGATCGACCTAATGAAGAAAAGCAACATCCGCGGAGCCGCGGTTGCCGTCGTTAAAGGCACCAAGCTGATACTCGCTCGCGGTTACAGTTGGGCGGAGCCCGGCTATCCGCCGGTGTTGCCCACCACGCTTTTTCGTCTGGGCAGCGTCAGCAAGTTCATTGCCGCACTGGCTCTCCACCAACTCGAGGCCGAGGGTCGGATCAAGTTGACGGACACAGTTTCCGAAACACTGCCGCTTACGCCGCCAGATAAAAAGACGGTCGCCAACGATAAATACCTAAACGGCGCTATCGGTGAGTTGACGGAGAGCAGTACGAAGGTCAGTCCGAGATACGAGCAAGCTAGCGTTGAAATAGCAGATGCCTTCAAAACAAAGCTGCCGGTAAAGCACGAGCAGATAGCAAAATTCTGGATCACGAAACCGACAGAAACCGAGACATCCGGGAAGCTGGACGACTTTGGCTTCTTTTTGGCGGGGCAGATCGTCAAAACGAAACGCAATCAGGATGCGGATCTGACCATGATTAATGCCACCGGGCGTATTACCGATATCTTGCAGATCAAGCGAATTCGTTCGGCACGATCAAAATTGATCGATCAGGCGAAAGACGAGGCGCGATACCATTCGCGCGACCTCGAACTTCACCAGACAGTGATGTCCGGCAGCCCGTCGCAGACGCGTGCCCTCGTGCCGCGCGAGTACGGTGATGAAAATCTCGAGACTATGGAGGCATCAGGCGGATTGTCGGCCGCGGTCACGGATCTAGCCCGCATTCTGGCCGCTATGAACTCGGAACCGTACACTCCGCTAGGTCGCAAGGCCGTGGATAACATGCTCAAGAACGCCGAGAATAACTCAGGCGGCTACGGCTTTGATAAACTTGATAACACGATCACACCGAAGCTTGCCTATCTCAAAGGCGGAGAACTGCAGACGACGCAGGCCGGATTATATTATCGTAAGGATGATCTGTCGTATGTCGTTGTCTGGAATGGCATACATACCGGCGTCGGCTGGAAAAAGGATGGTGTGATCGTCGATAAATGGTACCCGAAATTTACCGATCTTCTCACGGCTGTTAACGCCGTTTTGCCGGACGTCGATCTTTTCCCGCAATTTAAGATGGACTCATTTGCACCTACGCAGGACAACTTCAGATGGTGTAAGAAGTGTCAGGGGCTATTTCACGGAGCGATTCCCGGCGGCTGCCCGAAAGATGGTGTGCACGACTCATCGGCAAGCAAAAACTACACACTCATGCACAGTGCTGCGTTCAAATATGGCGAAGACAAATGGCGTGTCTGCAAAAAATGTCAGGGATTGTTCTTTGACGCTCCGGGTGCGAAGCATTGTCCGGCGTCCACTAAGGCGCATCAGGGATTTAGCATCACCTATAGCCTGGTAAAGGACTCAGCCTTTAAAGAAGATCCTAAAAAACACCAGACAAAGTGGCGCCGCTGCAAAAAATGTCAGGGACTTTTCTTTAACGGTAAGAAAGCAACTTTTTGTCCCGCAGGCTCTCAGCACGAGGACGATAAGAGTGGCGACTACGGCCTGGCGTTTAGCTAAAAGCTTGTCGATGTACGGCCTCGATCGATGAAGAAGAGAACGCAGTTTGTGCTATCATGATTTTTCGATTATGCGGAGGCCATCGCCCATTAGCATCATTATCTTCGGGACCGTCGCGCGAATAAACTAAGCGCGAGCGTTGATTGCTTCGCAAGAGTCCCAAGCCAACGAGATCGGCTTGGGGCTTTTTTGATTTTGTAACTGTTTATATGACTGAGATAGTTGACCTGAAAAAGACTGTTAACCTGCCAAAGACCGATTTTTCGCAAAAGGCGAATCTCGGCCAGAGCGAGCCCGCGCGGCTAAAAAAGTGGCAGGAGACTGGGCTCTATGAAAAAGTGATCGCGGCTCGCAAGGGGCGCGAAAAGTTCATCCTCCACGACGGGCCGCCGTATGCCAACGCCGATATTCACATCGGCACGGCGCTAAATAAGATCCTTAAGGACTTTGTCGTCAAAACGCGCTCGATGATGGGTTTTGAGGCGCCCTACGTGCCGGGCTACGACTGTCACGGGCTGCCGATCGAGACGATCGTCGAAAAAAAGCTGGCTGAGAAGGGCAAGAACAAGGCTGACATTCCGGTCGCATCATTTCGCCGCATATGCCGTGAACACGCTTCGACGGCGATGAATGGGCAAACGCGCGACTTTCAGAGGCTTGGCATTTTGGGCGAATGGCAGACGCCGTATCTGACGATGTCGGCGGAATATGAATCGTCGACTGCACGGCTTTTTGGTAAGTTTCTGGAGCGCGGTTTTGTTTACAAGGGCCTTCGCCCTGTCTATTGGTGCATCCACGACCAGACGGCGCTTGCCGAGGCCGAGGTCGAGTATCGCGAACACACTTCGCCGTCGGTTTACGTAAAGTTCCCGCTTAAGTCTGATCCCGCCGAGATCGATGCGGCCCTTGCGCTTAAGAATGTGTTTGTAGTCATCTGGACGACCACGCCGTGGACGCTGCCGGCAAATCTTGGAATAGCCGTTCATCCGGATTTTGAATATTCGGCAATCGAATCTGGCGACGAGGTTTACATTGTTGCGAGCGAACTTGCCGCCGCGTTTGCAGAAACCTGCACACTTGGCAAAGTGAACGAGCTGGCGCGTTTCAAGGGAGCTAAACTCGATCGCCTCGAAGCAAAACACGCGTGGCTCGACCGAGTGTCGCTCATCATGAACGGCGAGCACGTAACGCTCGGCGAGGCCGATGCTGAGGTCGAGCTGGATGTGCGTTTCGAGGACAAGTCGTCAAAGAAAAGCGGTACGGGCTGTGTTCACACCGCCCCGGGTCACGGAGCCGACGACTTTCATATCGGCAAGAAATACGGGCTTGAGATCTACAATCCGGTAGACGCGGGTGGCCATTTTGTCGATGACGTCGAGCACTTTGCCGGTGAAACCGTTTTTAAGGCAAATCCAAAGATCGTCGACTTTATGCGCGCGTCGGGAGCTCTGCTTCACGCCGAAAACTACAATCACCGCTATCCGCACTGCTGGCGTTGCAAAAACCCCGTCATCTTTCGCGCGACGCCGCAGTGGTTTGTCTCGATGGATGAGGCGGTCGATGGCCGGAGCTTACGACAACGAGCTCACGACGAGATCGCAGGCGTCTCATGGCATCCATCGTGGGGCGAGGGCCGCATGAACAATATGTTCAAGGGCCGGCCCGACTGGTGCGTCTCTCGGCAGCGTTCTTGGGGCGTTCCGATCCCGGTGTTTTATTGCGCGGGCTGTGATGAGGCAGTTGCTGATCCTAAGATCATTGATCACGTCGCTGATGTTTTTGCTAAAGAAACTGCCGACGCGTGGTACGCGCGTGAGGCGAGCGAGTTGTTGCCCGACGGTTACAAATGCGCAAAGTGCAACGGCGCGGATTTTCGAAAGGAAACCGACATCCTTGACGTTTGGTTCGATTCCGGCTCGTCGTGTGTTGCGGTTTTGGAGACACGTGGCGAGACGCTGCGCTTTCCGGCGGATGTCTATCTCGAGGGCGGCGATCAGTATCGCGGTTGGTTCAACTCGTCTCTGAGCTGCGGGATTGCGGCGCACGATAGCGCGCCTTACAAACAAATCATCACGCATGGCTGGGTCGTCGACGGCGAGGGCCGCAAGCAATCAAAATCTCTCGGCAACGTGACCGCGCCAAAAGAGATCATCGACAGATCGGGCGCCGACGTACTGCGTCTGTGGGCGGCGGCGGTCGATTATACAGAGGACGTTCGCTGCTCGGATGAGATTCTGGCGCGTGTTATTGATGCGTATAAAAAGATGCGGAACACGTTGCGCTACATGCTCGGGAACCTGGATGGGTTTGAGCCCGCAAGGGACTCGGTCGACGATTCGGCGTTGCTTGAGATCGACCGTTGGGCTTTGGCTTCGCTTGATGAGTTAACGCAAAAAGTTCTCGATGGATACAAGGCGTATGACTTTCAGGCCGCCTACAACGCTCTTTACAATTTCTGCACCGTGACGCTGTCGGCGAGATATTTTGACATCATAAAAGATCGGCTCTACATATTTGCACCTAAGTCCGAAGCGCGGCGCTCGGCCCAGACGGCTCTTTACAAGATCGCCGATTCGCTTACGCGGCTGCTCGCTCCGATACTTGCGTACACGGCCGACGAGGCTTGGGAAAATCTACCCGCGCGTGATGTGGCGTCGGTGCATATCGCTGAGTTTCCGCGCAGCACCGCCGGCACCCCGCCTTCCGGCTGGGAACGAGTATTTTCAATTCGCGATGAGGTCTTGAGAGCTCTCGAAACGGCGCGCGAACGCAAAGAGATCGGTTCGTCGCTCGAGGCAAAAGTGGTGTTGACGACGGATAAAGACACGACGCGCTTTTTGCTCGATTATTACGACCAGTTGCGTTACATTTTTATCGTCTCGCAGGTTGAGGTTCACGAGGGTGAGACATTGAAAGTTGAGATCAAACGCGCTGACGGCGCAAAATGTGAGCGGTGCTGGAACTACTCAACACGCGTCGGCGAGTTCGATAGGTTCCCGACCGTTTGCGAAAGGTGCTTCGAGGCACTGAGCGAGATTGAGAAGGCTGCAGAGGTTTGAAGCAGTTTCTTTGAATTTATGCGAAGGACACTTTTGTTTGTTATTTTGTTGAGCCTTGGCGTTATTTCTTTTGGACAAGTCCAGGAAGAAAAAAGCCGTGATATTTTGATAAAGGAGTCGCTGACAAATATCCATTCGGATAATATACATGTCGCTGCGCAAGCCGCTCGTTACTTCGGCATATTTCAAGTAAATGAAGGCGTTCCCGCGATGCTGCGCGTTCTGCAAAGCCGCCGTTTTCTTTCAACCAGTGAGCACGTTATGGCAAAGGATAAAAGCGGTATGAACGAGTGGCTCTTTACAAGCGTCAAAGATGATATTGTAACCGCATTGGCTAAGATCAAGGACAAACGTGCCGTACCTGTGCTGAAGAAATTCCTTAAAAAACGGCCGACGGACGGAGGAGCATTCTTCACTCAAAACGTCGCGTGGGCTTTATACCAAATCACTGGTAGATCGTATAAGTACAAAGACCGGGACGGTAAGGTCAAGTTATATCAGCCAACGGGCGAAAACTGATCGGTTGAAAGATTGAATGATGATTAAGGAAGTAAAAGTTCTGTTCGCCCTGATTTTTATCGCCAACTGCGGAACCGCTATGGCCCAAACTGTTTACACGCCAGAAAAGGGTTCTGCCGAACGGGCAGCGATCTTAAACGCCGTTCGCGTGCCTGTTGAAAAGCAACTGAAGCAAAGAATTGTTTTTGTAACCGATAACTTTAAGGTGCAGGGAAATTGGACATTCGTTAGTGGCCGGCCAACCACGCGCTCAGGAGGCAAACCAAGTTTGAAGGGTACGGTTTTCGAAGGCCAGGAAGATATGTTTGACGACAACTTTTTTGGCCTTCTGAAAAAAACGCGTGGAAAGTGGAAGGTCGTCGCCCATGCGCTCGGGTGCACGGATGTTTGTTATGCTGACTGGTGGCGGCGATACAAAGCGCCGAAAGCTATCTTTCCTTATACTGAATAGGATGTTAATGCGCGCAATAACTTGGAAGCTCGCCTATCTCGTCATAGCCGCCGGCGTCTTTATGATCGACCAGGTGACAAAGGCCTGGGCGGCGCGCGAATTGAAACTTGGCGGCGACCGTTCGGTGATTGAAGGCCTGTTGAATTTTGCATACGCAACGAATACAGGCGTTGCGTTCTCGATGCTCGACGATCACGGCGAGATGGGCCGTTGGGGTTTGTCGGCCGTAGCGTTTGTGGCGGCAACGCTAGTGCTTTACTTTTTTTGGCGAACGCCGCGAACCGATGATCGCATGCTTGGAGCCCTCGCATTGTTGCTGGCTGGCATCGCCGGCAACGTCACCGACCGTTTGCGGCTCGGCTACGTCATCGATTTTATTGACGTGCAGTTCGGTTCGTGGCATTATCCGACATTCAACGTCGCCGATATGGCGATCGTTACCGGTGCCGCTTTGATGATAATTGACCTATTCCTTAATAAACAGGCGGTTGAGGAGCACCCGCAACCCGCGATCCGCGATCCGCAATCTAGCGATGTACCCTGAATTATTCCGAATCTACGACTTTCCCATAACGAGCTACGGCATCTGGCTGGCGCTTGGGATGCTGGTCGCGCTCTTTGCGGCGTCGCGGCTCGCGGCTCGCGACGGACTCGAGAAAAGTCAGATCTACGACCTTGGGCTCTGGACGCTGGTCGGCGGATTACTTGGTTCCAAAATTTTGATGTACTTTGTCGAGCCGGACGTAAAAATTCTGTCGCTCGATTTTTTGCGCAGTGGCGGGGTATTTTACGGCAGTCTTATCGGCGGATTTCTGTCAGTAGTTTTTCTCGTAAAGTATTACAAACTCCCTTTTTGGAAAACAGCAGATGCGTTTGCACCTGCCGTCGCGCTCGGCCAGGCGTTTGGTCGGCAAGGCTGTTTTGCCGCAGGTTGCTGTTGGGGAAAGGTCACAGATTCCGAGATCGGCGTCCATTTTACCGATAAGGGCCACGACTACACCGGTGTTCCGGTCTACGGCCCCGACCACACCGATCTATTTCTTTACCCGACACAACTCATCGAATCATTCACAATGCTCGTCGTTTTTGTCTCACTGGTCTGGCTGCATCGCCGCAAAAAGTTCGACGGTCAGGTGCTGATAGCATACGGCATTGTTTACTCGATCTTTCGCTTCTCGATCGAATTCATTCGCGACGATCCGCGCGGCGACCTGTTTGGTCTCACGACCTTGACGGGCCTCTCAACCTCGCAGATCGTAAGCCTCGTCGTTGCGCTTGCGTCATTCGGTTTTATGATCTGGCGTCTTAGTTCAGTCGATACTGACAAACTAAAAGCGGACACCGAGACGTGAGCGACGAATCTTCATCATTGAGCTTTGAGGTCTCACCCGATGAGGCCGGCAGTCGTCTCGACGCATATCTTGCCGACGAGATCGACGGCTGGTCGCGCGGCCGTCTGCAACGACTGATCGACGACGGCGACGTGCTCGTAAATGATCGCAAAGTAAAGCCGTCGTACAAGATCCGCGCGGCAGATGTCATAGAGGTCGAGCTGACCGAGCTGCCGGCAACAACATTCGAGCCCGAGGACATTCCGCTCGACATTGTTTTTGAGGACGAGTACCTCGCTGTCATCAACAAGCGCGCCGGTATGGTCGTGCATCCCGGCGCCGGTGTTCAAAGCGGAACGCTGGCGAACGCGATCGCTTATCATTATGCAAACTGGCCGCCCGCTCACACAGACGGTTCTGACCGCGTCGGCATTGTTCACCGCTTGGACAAAGACACATCCGGCCTGATCGTTGTCGCCAAAGACGAACAAACTGCGGAAGAATTATCTCGCCAGTTTCACGACCGCGAGGTTGAGAAATCGTACGTCGCACTTGTCCACGGCTCGATTGAGCAAAACTCGGGCACGATCGACGCGGCGATCGCACGCAACAAACACAATCGCTTGCGGATGAAGGTCGCGCCATCAGGCCGCAGCGCGCTGAGTTTGTGGAAAGTGAAACAACGGTTCGAGAAGTTCACACTTCTCGATATCGAGATCAAAACGGGGCGCACACACCAGATACGCGTTCACATGGCCTATATCAATCACCCGGTCGTTGGCGACGAGATCTATAACGAGGGCCGTGACAACACCGTTAACGACATCAATGTTCGCAATGCCATCAGATCAATGGGCCGTTTCTTCCTCCACGCCGAACACCTTGCATTCACGCATCCAAAAACCAAAGATCGTCTCGAGTTCACGCAGCCGCTGCCGACCGAGTTGTCCGGGTTTCTCTTGATTCTTTAGTCAGTAACCACGAAAATACACTAAAGTTCACTAAACAGTTTTTTTGTGCAGTTTCGTGTTTTTTCGTGGTTACAGTTCTTTCTCGCGTTCCGGCCAATATGATGAAAAGTTTATCGATAGTTGTTTTGTTTGTTGCGGTGGTTTTTTCGGCGGCGGTTTTTGGGCAGTCGGGAGAGATCAATATCATTCCGAAACCTCGTACAATTGTCCCTTTTGAGGGCGGTTGGTATGGCTATTTCACCCTCAGTCACAAAACAAAGCTCTATGTGACTGACAATGACGGGAAGAACGCGGCCGCATTACTGAACGACATGTTGCACACGCGCTATGGGTTCAAACTCAAGACCACAAATGCAAGACCTAAGAACAATTACATTATTTTTAGTAAACCGGAGACAAAAGACGAAACGCTCGCCAAGCCGATTGAAGGGAGCTACGCATTAAGGATAAAGCCGTCAGATATACATATCTTCTATGAAAGCGCACAAGGTTATTTCTATGCAATTCAGTCGTTATTACAGCTTTTGCCTGCAGAGTTTTCTGGAAGATTTGAAATTTCTGCGAAGTGGATTTCCGATAAACCTCGCTTCCCCTACCGCGGAATGCACCTCGATGTTGCACGGCATTTTATGCCGGTCGAGTTTGTAAAGAAGTACATCGATCTGATGTCGCAATACAAGTTCAATTATTTTCACTGGCACTTGACCGAGGATCAGGGTTGGCGGATCGAGATAAAAAAATATCCGCGGCTTACCGACATCGGCTCAAAGCGAAGCGAGAGCCATGAGGGCGTTTACTCGACAATTTTCAAGGGCGATGGCCGCCCCGTCGAGGGTTTTTACACGCAGCAGCAGATTAGGGACGTCGTCGCTTACGCAAGGGCGCGATACATCACGGTGATCCCTGAGATCGAGCTGCCGGGTCACGCGTCGGCCGCCCTTGCGGCGTATCCCGAATTTGGCTGCAAGCAAGATTACAAATACGAGGTAAAGAAAACGTGGGGCATTTTCAAGGAAGTGTTTTGCCCGACGGATGCGACGTTCAAGTTTCTCGAGGACGTCCTCGACGAGACGATAGCGCTCTTTCCGGATTCGCCGTACATCCACATCGGCGGTGATGAGGTTTTAAAAGATCATTGGAAAGAATCGCCGTTCGTGCAGGATCTGATGAAACGCGAAAACCTAAAAGACGAACACGAGGTTCAGAGCTACTTCGTCCGTCGCATCGAAAAGCACATCAATAAGCGGGGCAAAAAGATGATCGGCTGGGACGAGATACTCGAGGGCGGCCTTGCACCAAACGCCACAGTCATGAGCTGGCGCGGAACAAAGGGCGGCATCGAGGCCGCAAGATCAAAACATGATGTGATAATGACGCCGACCGACTTTTGCTACCTCGACTACGGTCAAGGTGATCCGGCATACGAACCGCTAAACATTGGCGGTTACCTTCCGCTTGAAAAAGTTTATTCTTTCGAACCCGTGCCAAAAGAGCTGACGGCGGACGAGGCTCGATATATCATCGGCGGCCAGGCAAACGTCTGGAGCGAGTATTTAGAAACTCCGTCGGCGGTCGAGTATATGGCATTCCCGCGGATGCTGGCCCTAAGCGAGGTGCTTTGGTCACGGAAGGAAGACCGCGACTTCGCAGATTTTCAGCGGCGTATGAACACTGCCTTGCCGCGTCTCGACAAACAAAACGTAAATTACCGCATCCCGGAGCCCGCGGGTTTGCAAAACATAGTTACCGAGAACGAACGAGTCTCGATCAATCTCACGCCCGCACCCGCGACGCGAGTTCACTACACGGTCGACGGCTCGACACCCGATGACAGATCGACTGTTTACTCAAAGCCGATAGAAATGATCTTGAAACCCGGCGAGAGCAAAACGCTTAAGACGATTGTCGTCAATTCGTCGGGTCGCAAGAGCTCGGTTTATGCCGCAACGATCGTGCGCGGCAAGATGCTTCCCGCGGTTGAGCCGAGCGGGAAAACGCCTGGCGTCACTTATTCACTTTATGTTCCGAGCAACGCGTATGCTCAGGACACCGTGCCGATCACCGGTGAGACAAAGTCGATCGGGCTCCAACAGTTTGCACAGCGCGTCGATCCGAAAAAGACGTTTGGCGTTACGTTTGAGGGTTACGTCAATGTTCCGACGGATGAGGTTTACGAGTTTCAGATCGATTCGACCTGGAGTCGCAGCCTCAGCGTCGACGGACAGCAGCTGATCGACGAAGCCGGAACGAAAGACCGCGCCGTCAAATCCGCTATCGTTCCTTTGAAGGCCGGCTGGCATAAGCTCACGGTCCACTACGACCACGGCGAGGGCGATATGTTCTTTCGGCTTCGTTATGGCATAAAGGGACAAGGCCTACGCCAGATCGGCGGCGGCGAACTAATTCACTAACGATTTGCCTACGAAAAACACGAAATTCACAAAAAAATGAAGAATTAAGAAAATGAATAGTGACGTGAAAAATAGACGGCTCATATGTATCTTTGTTTCGTGTGTTTTCGTTTTTTTCGTGGGCAATTCTTCTGCCCAAGACTACACCCGCTGGGTCAATCCGTTTATCGGCACGGGCGGCCACGGGCATACATTTCCCGGTGCGACCGTGCCGTTCGGCATGGTGCAGCTCTCACCCGATACGCGCATCGACAACTGGGACGGCTCATCGGGTTATCATTATTCCGACGACATCATCTATGGCTTTTCGCACACACATCTCTCGGGCACGGGCATCCCGGACGGGTGCGATATTTTGTTTATGCCATACGTGGGCATCGCACTGTTTGATGAAACGGGAGACGGAAACAGCGAAAGCAGTTTTTCATCAAAATTCTCACACTCAAGTGAGAAATCGAAGCCTGGATCCTACTCGGTAAGACTTGATAAAAATAATGTGCTGGCAGAGATGACGACTACGCCTCGGGTCGGCGTCCACCGCTATACATTTCCCAGATCGGACAAATCGAATATCATTCTCGACCTCGAATGGCGCGACAAGGTTCTCGACTCTGAGCTTCGAATTGTTAACAACAAGCGAATCGAGGGACACAGACGCTCTTCGTCATGGGCCAAGGATCAAGCAGTATATTTCGCGGCGGAGTTTTCGAAATCGTTTGAAGCAGCGAAAGCCGAAAATCGCGGAGCTTATAGTACCCTTGGGTTTTTCATGTACAAAAACGGTCGAAAGGTCGATAATTTCAATCCCCACAAGGGCCGCGGCCTAAGGGCTGCATTCAAATTCAATACTTCGGAAGGCGAGATGGTTCTTCTTAAAGTCGCGATCTCGCATACCTCAATCGAAGGTGCGCGCAAAAATCTCGAAGCCGAGCTGCCGCACTGGGATTTCGACAAGGTGCGCGCCGATGCGCGAACCGCGTGGAACAAAGAGCTGAGCAAGATCGAAGTTTCGGGCGGGACGGCGGACCAGACAACAAACTTCTACACCGCGCTGTATCACACGATGATCCATCCGAATGTGTTTAATGATGTGGATGGGAAGTATGAAGGGCATGATGGGAAAGTTCATCAACTGCAACGGAACGCGGACGCCCTCGTCCGCAATGCGGGCGCAGCCCGCAGAAAAACTCTCGCCGGAGGAGCCGGCGATGGCGGACGAGGGCGTCCGCGTTCCGACCAATACACCGTCTTCTCGCTCTGGGACACGTTTCGGGCGGCGCATCCGCTTTACACGATCATCGACCAGCGGCGCACCGTCGATTACATAAACTCGTTCATCCGCATCTACGAACAAGGCGGGCGGCTGCCGGTTTGGGAGCTTTGGGGCGAGGAAACCGACACGATGATCGGCTACCACGCCGTTTCGGTTATCGCTGACGCGATGGCGAAGGGCATAAAGGGCTTTGACTACGAAAAAGCCTACGCGGCTGCAAAGCACTCTGCCGAGCTCGATCACTTCGGCCTCGCCGCTTATAAAAAGCGCGGCTACATCTCGATGGAGGACGAGAACGAGTCCGTCTCAAAGACGCTGGAGTATGCCTACAATGACTGGTGCATCGCGCAGATGGCGCACATTATCTGGCTGCGACGAAAAGCCGATCTGAGAAAGGCGGGTATCACTTCAAATGACCGTGCAGAACTGCGTCCGGTTCTGGCGGACCATCGACGGTTTCTCGAAAGATCCCGATACTTCGAAAACCTCTTCGACCAGAAAACAGGTTTCTTCCGCCCAAAGAAAAACGGCGGGTTTGTCGAACCGTTCGCACCGAATGAGGTCACGTTTGGTTTTACCGAGGGCAACTCGTGGCAGTACTCGTTCTTTGTCCCGCATGACGTGACGCGACTTATGGAGCTGATGGGCGGACGTGAAAAGTTTGTCGCAAAACTCGACGAGCTATTTACTACCAACCAAAAACTTGCGGGTCGCGAACAGGCGGATCTTACTGGCTTGATCGGCCAATACGCCCACGGCAATGAGCCTTCGCACGCGCATGCTTACCTGTACAACTACGCGGGCGAGCCTTGGAAAACGCAAAAATACGTCCGTAAGATCATGGACGAGTTTTACAAAAACGCGCCCGACGGCCTGATCGGTAACGAAGACTGCGGCCAGATGTCGGCGTGGTACGTAATGAGCGCGAGCGGCTTTTATCCTGTAAATCCGGGCGACGGCACATACACATTCGGCACGCCGCTGTTTCCCGAGGTCAAGTACAATCTCGAAAACGGAAAGACGTTCACTATCAGAGCAGAGAACGTTTCCGACAAGAACATCTACATTGCATCTGCTCGGCTGAACGGCACGCCTTACAAAAAGGCGTTCATAACGCACGACGAACTCATGAAGGGCGGCGTGCTCGAATTCGAGATGACCGACAAGCCGGTGACCACGGCGTTTCTTAAGGTTCCCGAATCGACGCTTGGCGTGGATTCCATTGCCGTTCCCTCTATCGAGGGCGAGCGCACATTTGTGGAGAGAGCGACCGTAACGCTGTCGACGCTTACACCGAACACAATTATTTACTACACGACTGACGGTAGTGAGCCGACTAAAACATCGACCAAATACAGCCGGTCGTTCGCGATCGACAGGTCGACGACCGTCAAAGCGATCGCGACTGGCGCGAACGGCACGGCGAGCTTTCCGGTCGAAGCGGTTTTGACCAAACGCCCGAACGACTGGTCGGTCAAGGTAGTCTCCGGCTACAGCACACAATACACAGGCGGCGGTGAGAACGGGATTATCGACGGCATTCGCGGCACAATAAATTTTGCGAGCGGCGAGTGGCAGGGCGTGCAGGGCAAAATGTACGAGGCGGTTGTCGATCTGCAGCGTGAAACTGACGTCAGAGAACTCGGCGCGAGCTTCCTACAGGTTGCGGGCCCGTGGATCTGGATGCCCGATCGCATCGAATTTGAAACTTCGCCCGACGGCATCCGTTTTACGCGAGTTGCCGAGATCAAACCTAATTTCCCTCAGAGTGAGATGACGCCGACAATTCGTGAGTATCGGCAACGGATCGCGGCCACGCGTGCACGCTATGTGCGCATGCGAGCGTTTAATTTCGGCAAGATCCCTGCGTGGCACGCGGGCGCGGGCGGCGACCCGTGGGTATTCATCGACGAAATTTTTATACGATGAGGTCGCCGTGTCCGTAGCCCGACTGTAAAGGAGGGCGCCGATTGGGTCGAAACAACGAGAGCTTTATGAAACGCGACTATATCGAATTTCAGGAGCGTTCGCAGCCACTCGGTTATCTCATTACGATCCGCTGCTACGGCACGTGGCTTCACGGAGATGTAAGGGGCTCGATGGATCGTCGTGCTTACAACAAAAGTGGCGAACCGAGACGCCCCGTCAATCGACATCTTGAGAAACGTGATCGCGGGTATCTCAAAAATCCTCCAATGTTATTCGATGCGATTCGACGCAAACATGTAGAAGCTGCGATCAGAGAAGTTTGCTCGATTCGCGGGATCGCCCTAATTGCAATCAATGTCAGAACCAATCACGTTCACGTACTGATTGCAACAAACGGGCTGCCCGAGCCGATCATGAATAGCTTTAAGGCATATGCAACTCGACGGCTAAGGCAAGAGGGATTCGTCGGTATTGGAGAAAAAGTTTGGTCAAGGCATGGGAGCACAAGGTATCTTTGGACTGAGGAGCATATGGGAACTGCGCTTGAGTATGTGGTTAACGGACAGGGAGACGAGCTACCTAAGTTTGAATGAGTGGCTTCACTGCTAGCGGGCGCCCTTCCTAACGGTCGGGCTACGGACACGTTGAACGAGTTATTGTGAGATAAAAACTGACAATCTGCGATTTCGCTGCGTCTAAGTTAGCGTTGGCCTTTCGGCCAAAAGAGGTTTTATGGACAGACGATTTTTTATAAAGACGAGCGGCGTTTCACTCGCGAGTTTTGGCTTTATGGCGGCTGCGCCAGAGTTTCTGCATCAGTTCGCGGCGGCACAAACGGCGGCAAAAGGTTACGGAAAAAAGAAAGTTCTGGTAACGATCTTTCAGCGCGGCGCCGTTGACGGGCTTAACATGCTCGTCCCGCATGGCGAGAGCGAATATTACAACCTTCGCCCGACGATCGCCGTTGCAAAACCCGGCAAAACGGACGGGGCGATAAAACTCGACGATACGTTTGGCCTGCATCCGGCGATGACCGCGTTCGAACCGCTGTGGCGGAGCGGCCAGCTTGCGGCGATCACCTCGGTAGGTTCGCCCAACAACACACGTTCGCACTTTGACGCGCAAGATTACATGGAGAGCGCGACGCCGGGCATCAAGGGCACTCGCGACGGCTGGCTCAACCGCGTGCTGCAGGCAAACGCGGCGAAGGACGCGTCGCCATTCCAGGCCGTATCGATGACGCAGTCGCTGCCGCGCGCGCTTTACGGCAAGGCGTCGTCGGTGGCGATGACAAATCTCGCTGACTTTTCGATAAAGGCAGGCGTTTACTCGCAGAACATAAAGGGCGGATTCGAGGGGCTGTATCAGCAGAACGCAAAAGACACGTTGGGCGAGACCGGCAAGGAAACTTTCGAGGCGGTTGATTTCTTAAGAGGCGCTAATCCGTCGCAATACAAACCCGAGAACGGCGCCGTTTACCCGGCGACTCAGTTCGGCCGCTCGATGCAGCAGATCGCACAACTCATCAAAGCGGGCGTCGGCCTTGAAGTCGCGTTCGCCGACACCGGCAACGACATCCGCTGGGACACGCACACAAATCAGGGCGGCGGCCGCGGCCAGCTTGCAAATTTCTTGCGCACTTTTTCACAGGCGATCGCGGCATTCACGACCGATCTCGGCAAACGAATGGATGATGTCGTCGTGCTGACGATGAGCGAGTTTGGCCGCACCGCACGTGAGAACGGCAGCCGCGGCACCGATCACGGTCACGCGAACACGATGTTCGTCGTCGGTAATTCGGTCAAGGGCGGGAAGATTTACGGCGAGTTTAAAGGTTTGAAATCAGACAAACTATACGAGGGCCGCGACCTCGACGTCACCACCGACTTCCGCGACGTCTTTGCCGAGGCCGCCTATAAACACAGCGGTGCAAAGGATCTGACGAAGATATTTCCGAATTACTCAGCGACGAAGGAGAAGTTCAAGGGATTTTTGGGCTAGGCTTGAAGAATTACTCTGTGGGAATTATTGTTGCCATTGCTTGGGTTAGGACTGCAAGGGCTGTAAACATCGCCGCTATCTTGTTAAGCCTGCTTTGCTCCATTGCGGTTGCCACGACATGGATTTCCTTGTCGGGGTCTTTAGGGTCTTCGTATCTTAACTCAACCCCGGGATCGTGAATATTATTTACTTCTGTTATTTTTACAACGCTTGCCTTATACCAGAAGTATGCCGATATTAGACTGAAGGCAATGCCAAAAACGCCGCACAAAAGTTTCGCGATCTTCATTAGTTATGCTGCCGTCAATTCCAACTTACTAATTTCAGTTAGAGGCACACTGCGTTTTGCATGCCAGAGATCGTAGTTCGACTGCATCGACAGCCAACTTTCTGGCGAGCGTCCGAGAGCCTTTGAAAGACGTAGGGCCATTGTCGGACTGATGCCGCTGGCACCGTTCAAGATTCGATTGAGCGTTGACGGAGACACGCCCAGTGCTGCCGCCAGTTCGCGTCCGCTGATGTGATTCGGTTCTAGATAGACTTCGGTAATGAATTCGCCGGGGTGCGGCGGGTTGTGCATACTCATCAGTGATAATCCTCGTAGTCAAGGACATGCGCATGTCCGTCGATAAATTCAAAAGTCAGCCGCCAGTTGCCATTTACCCAAACTGACCAACGGCCAGAATCTTTGCCTTTCAGCGCATGCAAGCGTAAGCCTGGAATGTCCATATCCGCGATGTCAAACGCAGTGTCCAGCGCCGCAAGCAGCATCTTGAGCCGTTTCGAGTGATGAGGCTGAATACCAGCAACGCTTCCGGTGTCAAAGAACTTTTTGAGTCCTTTGTGACGAAACGACTTAATCATCAGGAACATTATAATGTGTTGCGAGGTACGCAACAAGTAGAACTTTAGTAGAATGCTGAAAGTAGAGCATGGATAAGATCGAGTTACTAAATAAGGTTGCCGACAACGAACTCCTGCAATTCCTCGGCGTAAAGATCGAGGTCGCCGAGGCTGACCGCGTTGTGCTGACCATGGAGGTCACGCCGCGGGTGCATCAGTACCTTGGAATTATGAACGGCGGAGTTTCGTTGTATCTGGCCGAAACAGCCGCGTCGATCGGCGTCGTCGCGGGAGCCGATCTCGACAAAGTCTCGCCGGTCGGCATCGAGATAAACGCGAATCACCTTCGCGCCGTGAGTAAGGGAATTGTTACTGTCGAAGCAAAGCCGATCTATCCGGGCCGTACGATGAGTGTTTGGAGCATCGATATCACAAACGACCGAGGCAAGCTCGTCTGCACGTCGCGCATCACGCTTCTCCTTCAAAAACGCGTCGCGTACAAAGATTAGCCACAAAAGGCACAAAAAGCACAAAGAATGTTGTTCGAGAGCAACCTGTCTATGTTGGTTTAAAGGGCTTCTTTGCGACTTTTGTGCTTTTTGTGGCTAAACTCATCTTGTGCACAAATTCGTTCGACAACTGATCACCGAATGGCGGCGGCTCAAGCTGCCGGTCGATAAGGCAAGCGTGGTTGTCGCGGTGTCCGGCGGCGCGGATTCGTGCAGTTTGCTGCTGGCGCTACATGATCTGCGGCAACGAGGGAAACTCGACCTTCGCATCGTTGCGGCGCATTTTAATCACCGGCTGCGCGGGCATGAGAGCGACTCGGACGAGGAATTTGTAAAGCAACTGACCACAAAACTTGGCGTTGAGCTCGCTATCGGTCACGCAAGGCCGGACAAAAAAGGCAATCTTGAGCAGAATGCTCGCGACGCTCGTTACCGGTTTTTAGGCGACACGGCAAAACAACTCGGTGCCTTTGCCGTGTGTACGGCTCACACGATGAACGATCAGGCAGAGACCTTTCTGATGAACCTGATCCGCGGCAGCGGACCCGACGGTTTGAGAGGGATGAAGCCCGTTAGAAGTTTCGAGTTCCGAGTTCCGAGTTCCCCGGCGACCTTTGGAAACTCGAAACTCGAAACCCCAAACTCGAAACTAATTTTAGTTCGTCCGTTGCTGACATGGGCGAAACGCAGTAACACGGTCGGGTTGTGCCACGATCTTGGCGTCGAGTGCCGGCATGATTCGATGAATGACGACACCGCGCTTCGTCGCGTGCGTATTCGTAAAATTCTTTTGCCGCTGCTTGAAGACATGAATCCGAACATTATCGAGACCCTTGCAAACACGGCTGCCCTAATGCAGCAATCGAATGTTAAGCCGGCACTTGAGAGCGCTGAGGGAAATGACTCGGTTGCGTTGATCAAAGATCTAAAACAGTTGTCGCAAAGCGAGCAATACGAGTGGATACGAGCTTGGCTGCGGCGAAAACGCGGAAGCACCAGGGCATTGCAACTGAAACATATACAGTCGATAGAGCGTTTGATTTTGAGCACGAAAAGCGGTCGCGCGGTCGAATTGCCGGGAAACGCCAGCGTTATCCGTACCGGTGGCAAACTCATATATGAACAAAATAAAGTTGAAAATAGTGCCGCCGACAACTAAAATCGAAGGTTGCGGCGGTTGTGCCCGTGACATTCAGGACACAACGCCATAGAGGCAGGTTTCATCAAAAAGTGAGCAAAATACTTTCCCCGAGCGAGAGTTGAGCCGGAGGCTATAAGTTGAATTCGAAGGCAAAACAGGTTTTATTGTGGCTGGTCATTATTTCGGGCGCGCTCGTTTTCGTTTGGTATCTCCAGACAAAACAAACGACGCCGCCTAAGGAATTAGCGATCAACGAAGCCATCACGCGAATTAATAATAAAGATTTTAAAGAAGCTACGATCAAACATTCGGGCGTCGAATTTGTAGACCAAAGCGGCGGCAAGTTTATTACGTCGATCGGCAGCGACGCGACGCGTAAGTTACTTGTCGACAAGATGGACGAGTTTAACAAGGCGAACGAAGGCACGAGCACGGTTATCAAGTATAACGAGGAACCGACCTCGAGCGGTTTTGGATGGCAGATCCTCGTGTCGTTTTTACCGTTCATTCTGTTGATGGGCTTTCTTGCATTCACGCTGCGGCAGATGCAGGCAGGCGGTAATAAGGCATTGAGCTTTGGTAAGTCCAAGGCAAAGCTGCTCAATAATCAACAAAAACGTGTGACATTCAAGGATGTCGCCGGCGTTGACGAAGCAAAAGAAGAGCTGCAAGAGATCATTGAGTTTCTAAAGGACCCGCAGAAGTTTCAAAAGCTCGGCGGCAAGATCCCAAAGGGCGTATTGATGGTCGGCCCGCCGGGAACCGGTAAAACATTGCTTGCAAAGGCGGTTGCCGGCGAGGCTAATGTTCCGTTCTTTTCTATATCAGGTTCGGACTTTGTCGAGATGTTTGTCGGCGTCGGTGCCTCGCGTGTTCGCGATCTGTTTGAACAGGGCAAGAAAAACGCGCCCTGCATTATATTTATCGACGAGATCGACGCGGTCGGTCGTCATCGCGGAGCAGGTCTTGGCGGCGGTCACGACGAACGTGAACAGACGCTAAACCAACTGCTGGTCGAGATGGATGGCTTTGAGTCGAATGACGGCGTCATTCTGATGGCGTCCACAAACCGGCCTGACGTTCTCGATCCTGCATTGCTTCGCCCCGGGCGTTTTGACAGACGTGTTGTCGTCGGCCGTCCGGATGTTCGCGGACGCGAGGGGATCTTGAAGGTCCATACAAAGAAAATTCCACTCGACGAAGGCGTAGATGTTTCGGTGATAGCCCGCGGCACACCCGGATTTACCGGTGCCGATCTTGCTAACATCGTCAACGAAGCTGCGCTGAACGCAGCTCGCTATAACAAAAAAGTCGTCGGCATGAATGACTTTGAGATTGCCAAAGACAAGGTCATGATGGGTGCCGAGCGAAAATCGATGGTCATATCGGACGAAGAAAAACGCATTACGGCATATCACGAGGCGGGTCACACAATGGTTGGCCTAAAGGTTCCGAACATCGACCCCGTGCACAAGGTTACGATCATTCCTCGCGGCATGGCGCTCGGCGTCACGATGTATCTGCCGGAGAAAGATCGTCTGAGTGCGACAAAAGAGTACCTGCTTGGTCAGATCTGTATGGCGATGGGCGGCCGTATTGCCGAGGACGTCTTTATTGGCTCTATCACCACAGGCGCGGCAAACGACATCGAAAAAGCGACCGAGGTTGCTCGTTCGATGGTCTGTGAATACGGAATGAGTGAGCTCGGCCCGCTGACGTTTGGTAAGAAAGAAGAGCAGATATTCCTGGGCCGTGAGATCTCGCAGCACCGCGATTATTCTGAAGATACGGCTATCAAGATCGACCTTGAGGTAAGACGTATCATTGATGAACAATACAAGCGTGCTGAAGCGATCATCAAGGAAAACAAGGACGCCATGGTCAGATTGGCCGAAGCTTTGCTCGAGTTTGAGACGCTTGACAGCGTAATGATCCGTCGCGTCGTTGCAGGCCTGCCGCTCGACAAAGATACTTCGCCTACTGACGATAACAATTCGCCTGCTGCTGAACAAACCTCAGAGAGTCCGTTCAAGAAACCGCTACTGCCACCTACGCCTGCGACGGCCTAAGTAGCGCTACAACTAGAAAGTTAGAAAGGCAAAAGTGAGCGAGATGCTTTACTTTTGCCTTTTGCCTTTTTACTTTGGACTTATGCACTGGCAAACTTCGCGACGGCAGATCTCACTCGAGCGTGTCCTCGTGATGGGCATTCTCAACGTTACGCCTGACAGCTTCAGCGACGGTGGTGAATTTGCTTCCCTAGATACGGCACTCGCTCATGCCGAGAAGATGATCGCGACCGGCGCCGATATCATCGATATCGGCGGCGAGTCGACTCGGCCCGGTAGCGATCGCGTTTCGGTCGAACAAGAGATCGAGCGCGTCGTTCCGATCATCGGTGCCATCGCCAAGAGATTTGATACTCCGATATCGATAGACACAACAAGATCTGAGGTCGCGAAATGCGCTTTAGATGCCGGTGCGGAGATCATCAACGACATTTCAGGTCTGCGTTGGGATGCGTCGATCGCGGATGTCGCTACTGCAACAAATGCGGGCCTCGTCTTGATGCACTCGCGGGGTGAGTTTGAAACAATGCACACGCAACCGTCGGTTGACGACATATTGACCGAGGTAGTGGACGATCTTCGCCGTGCAATCTCGACGGCTCACGAGCATGGTGTCAGAGACGAGCAGATCGTGCTCGATGTCGGCATCGGTTTTGGCAAGACGACGGAACAGAATTTAGAGTTGATCGCCAAACTTGGTAATATCGTAAGTGAATTTGAAAACTATCCGGTACTAGTCGGCGCGTCGCGAAAGTCTTTTATTGGCAAGATCATCCGCGACGCCCCGCCGTCGGAAAGGCTCGGTGGCAGCATCGCCGCAGCCATCGCGGCAGTCGCGAACGGAGCAAGGATCGTCCGTGTTCACGATGTGGTGGCGACTATTCAGGCTTTGACGATCACTAGTGCGATCTCGCATTCGAATGAACCTGTTGACTAAAATTGCTTTGATCGCTTTATCTGTTTTATTGTTCGCTGTTACGACAGCTGCCGACACACAGTCGCAACAGAACGCAGGGGGCGAGGGTAGTGTTAGCTTTGGTATCTATGATGTTGAGAAGGACCTGACACTTGGAGGTTGGACCGGCCTCATTGGGGTTGCTCTATTGGTCGGATACGGAATTTTTAGATTTGCAAAAAGGCCTCGAATCAAATGAATATTTTGAGATTTGCGCTCATAACAGCATTGTTTTTTGTATCGCTCGGTTTTACCGAGTGCTACAAACCGGTCACTCGCTCGGGGTTGCCGTCGCATATTAAGACGGTCGCCGTGCCGGCGTTTCAATTTGAAGCGAAAGGCCTGCGATATAAGGTCGAGTCGCGTTTCACAGACGCCGTGACGCGCGAGATCATTCGGCGCGGCAACGGCCTAAAAGTACAAGGGTCACGTACGGGCGCCGACGCGGTGCTCGAGGGCACGATCCGTGATTTTAATTTTACCGGCGTGCTGCTCGACAGCGAGGGCCGCGCACGCGTTTACGAGGTCACTATCGTTACCGCCGTGACGATTCGTGACTTACGCGAAAACAAGATCCTTTACGACAATCAGAATTTTATCTTCCGTGACTCTTTTGAATTTACATCCGACCCTCGATCGTTCTTTAACGAGGAGGATCCGGCCGTCGAGCGCATGGCCCGAGCATTTGCCGAGGCTGCGGTGTCCGCCTTTGTCAACGGCATGGGCGTGAAGGAAGAGAAGAAGTGATCGCCACAAAAGGCACAAAAGACACAAAATGGATCAGAGAATGACAGATCTGGAGACTAACCAACTCGCCGACCTCATTCGCGAAACGTGCTTTGCGATCCACAAGTTTCACCGGCATGGTCATCTTGAAAAAATCTATGAAAACGCGCTCGCTCATAGATTACGCAAACGGGGCCTGCATGTTGAGCAGCAATTCCCCATCTCGGTTTACGATGAAGATGGTACTCCGTTAGGTGACTATTTTGCCGATTTGCGTATCGAGAGCTTGCCTGATAGTTGAAATAAAAGCCGCCCGGAGTATTTCGGATGACCATATTGCTCAATTGCTCGGCTATTTGAGATCGTCTCGCTATGAACATGGTCTGCTAGTAAACTTTGGTGCGCCGAGATTCCAGATCAGAAAACTAAAATTGCAGACGATAAATTGATTTTTATTCTGTGCTTTTTGTGCATTTTGTGGCTATAAGTTCCTATGGTGTTTTCCAGAGAAGATCTTAGAAATCAGTTAAAGCGGCACGAGATCGCGCCCGTGTATCTACTTTTCGGGCCGGAGACCTATCTTCGCGATCTGGCTGCGAAGACCATTACGGAGCGCGCGTTTGCTAGAGACGATTTTCGCGATCTTAACGAGAGCAGTTTTAGCCTAAACAACGCGGACGCCCTGCAGCAGGCGCTAGCGGCCGCGGACCAGCTACCGCTTGCGTCGTCGCGACGCGTCGTGCGGATAACCGATGTACGAATTTCTGCGACCGGGTTTCGCGATACGATCACCGAGGCGCACGAGGCGGCGCTTTCGGCATATCTGAACAACCCGTCGGCAACGGCCGTCGTGATCTTTGTTGCCGACGAACTGAACGGCGTCCGAAAAATGTCCAAACTGCTCAAAGACAAAACGTCGGCAGTTGAGTTCAAGGCGCTTTCGGATGTTGAGCTGATAAATTGGGCGCGTGATAAATTTGCCGACTCAGATACCGAGATCGACAATGTTGTTTTGAACCAACTGATCGGCCGCATCGGGCCCGATGTTCGGCGATTGACGAACGAAGTTAGTAAGCTCACGACCGCCGCTCTTCCAGACAGAAAGATCACATCCGAGCTCGTGGACGCGCTCGTGCCCGATTCGCGAGAGATGAATAGTTTTGCGTTTACCGATCATCTGATCGCGGGTCGTGCGAGTCAGGCCGTTGTCGCGCTAAGGAAAATTCTCGATGATGGTGCAGAGCCGCTAATGTTGCTCGGGTCGCTTTCCTACACCTACCGCCGGCTGTTGATGGCAAAGGACATGATGGAGCACGGACGCGATCGACGAGACGTCGCAAATGCGGTGAAACTGAGATACAACGATCAGGAGAGTTTTCTCGCGGCTGCCCGTCGCGCGAAGTTAAGCGATCTTACAAAGGCGATCGGGCGCCTCGCTGAGACAGACCTTGCGATAAAAACATCCGTCGGCGGCAGCGTTGGCGGTGCCCGGATGCAGATCGAAATGCTCGTCTGCGAACTCGCCAGAATGTAAGTACTTTGTTCTAGATCGGCGCCAGATCGGCTGCGCGATTGTAGTAATTGTAGAGATTGTTAAAGTCGCCGAGCGCGCGGTTGAGTATCAGCGGCAGCTGGTCAAGGTCGCTTTTGTTCACGATCAGATTTAAGTTTCGGACAAAAGCGTCGTGCGCGTTCATCGTCGTTCCTTCGTCCTCGAGCGAGATGAGAAACAGGCGGCGGCGTTCGGATGAGTACATCGCGTTTGCCTTTTGCTGAATAATTGCGGCGCCCCCCATCTCAGGCGCAAAATCCGGCGAGAATATCATTATCTCGGTTTTGCCTTCGCGCAGACGCTCGTTTGCCTGAGCCGGCGTTTGAGCGACATAAACTTTGTAACCGCTTTTTGCGAGCAGCTTCGCAGCGTCGTCGCACTTGTCACCCAGGCACAAGAGGATGCGGCGTGGCTTTTCGTCGTCTTCGTCCTCGATCTTTTTGTCCGTCTGAAGAGCGGTCATTAGCGAACGCAATGCCGAGTTTATCTGGACGTCGTGTTCCTTCTCAGCAAAATCGGCAGGTGACTCTGCGACAGCTGCCGGCTTATTTGCAGCCAGTTGGTCCACCGTCGAGAGACCTTTGCCGGACGCGTCCTTTTGCACACGCAGCAAGTTCTGACATCGCGGACAACGCACCGAAAAATTACCGCTAGGGATTTTCGATTCGTCGAGTTGCAGGGAAACTGAGCAATTATCGCATCGGATGATCATATGTTTTGTCTCGTCGTTACTCGATCATGCTGAGCACCGAGTCCGGGTTATCTGTCTTCGGTGGCGGAGGCGTAGCAACGGGTTGTGCTGCGGGTACGTTCGCAACGGCAGGGCGATGCGCGTTCACGTAGTCCTCGGTCGATGACAAACCTTTTAGCTGCAGCAGCAAGTTGTTTTGATTTGTCGCGAACGAAAGCCCGTCGTCCATCGTGATAAGTTTCTTTTCAATAAGGTTGCGTATCACCGAGTCAAAATCTTGCATTCCGTCGATCTCGCCATCGCGAATCGCATCGAGCAGCGTCTTGCCCTCGGTCTCGCCCTTCTCAATGTACTCGCGAGTTCGCGGATTGGATCTCATAATCTCGACGGCAGCGATACGGCCACGTCCGTCGGCGGTCGGTATCAAGCGCTGCGAGACGATAAACCGAAACGTCTGAGCCAGCCTCGTGCGAATAATTCGCTCTTCGTTCTTTGGATAAAGACCGATGATACGATCGATGGTCTTTGACGCGTCGATGGTGTGAAGCGTTGAGAGAACGAGGTGGCCGGTTTCAGCGGCTTCGAGAGCGATCTCTGCTGTTTCGAGATCGCGCATCTCGCCGACGAGAATGACCTTTGGCGCCTGACGCAAAGCGGCTCGCAATGCGCTGGCAAAATCTTTTGTATCGGCGCCGACCTCGCGCTGATTGATCGTCGATTTTTTGTGATTATGCAGAAACTCGATCGGGTCCTCGATCGTGACGATGTGGTACGCCTTTGTCTCGTTTATGCGGTCAATGATCGCGGCTAGCGTCGAGGTTTTACCCGAGCCGGTCGGCCCCGTCAGCAGGACGATGCCATTTCGAATATCGGCAATTTGCGAGAGTTGCGACGGCAGCCGTAGGCCCTCAAAACTCGGTATCTCGTGCGGGATGACGCGCATGACGATCGAGTACGAGTTTCGCTGCTGAAATATGTTTACACGGAACCGGCACTTGCCCGGCAAGGCGTAACTAAGGTCGGACGTGCGGTGCTTTACAAGCTGCGCAGCCGCATCCGGATTATCGCGAATCAACGACATGGCGATCATCTCGGTCTGGTAAGCCGACAGCTTGCCGAGGTTAAACGGCGACGTCGGATAGAGAACGCCGTTGATCTCGACTTGCGGTTTTTGTCCGCACGAAAAGTTCAAATCGCTGACATTCTCGGCTGTGAGCAGCATTTGCTCGATGATGGGCGCTATATCCAGCAGGCTCATGGTTAGGATCTACTCCAATTTTCAGTAAAAAGGCGGGAAGATTTGTGAATGTGCACGCGTGGGAGAACGCGACAAACCATTATCGCCTATCGAAAACCTCTTTGGCAAGACATTTTTGGCAAATGATAAACAATCTTGTTATTTTTCGATAATTAGCGAATTTAGGTGGGACATTTGCGAACTGAGATTCTGGGCGTGTGAGACGATCGCTCCTATCATTGCGGCGGAATCTGCTCCTGCAGCGAACACGGCCCGCAGATTTGCCTCGCTGATACCGCCGATAGCAACAACGGGGACATTTCCGAGCTCCGCTTTTACGCTCCGCAATCCGTCGAGACCAACAACGGGATCGGGGTCTTGCTTTGTCGAGGTCGCAAAGATCGGGCCGATGGCAATGTAATCGATTGGCAGATTTGCGGCGAGTGTCGCCTGCTCGAACGAGTGCGTCGAAAGGCCGATAATTGCGCTCTCGCCCAATAAAACGCGCGCCTTTTCTGGCGGCAGATCGTCTTGGCCGAGGTGAACGCCATCGGCTTTTGTGGCCAGCGCGATGTCGGCTCGATCGTTGATAATGATTCGGGCATTGCCTCGATGGGCGATTCGGACGCACTCGACGGCCTGCTCGTAAAACTCCTTTGGGCTAGCGATTTTTTCGCGCAATTGGATAATCGTCGCTCCGCCTGCAATAAGCTGTTCGACCTGTTCAACATGGGACAGGCCCGAGAGGCGAGTATCGGTGATCGGGTAGATTTTCGGCAGGGATAACATCGCTAAAACCAGCTAGATCAATGCTTTGATCATCAAAAAGCAATCTTCGCCGTTGTTGTAATACTTCGCGATCCGTTGAACTATCATATAGCCTGCGAGCCGATAGAGTTGCTGTGCGTCGACGTTACTGACGCGAACCTCAAGCATAACGGTACCGACCTCGCGTATTCTCAACGCCTCTTCGATATGATCGAGCAATCGCCTGGCAAGGCCGCGGCGACGGTGTTCAGGTGCGACGCCAATGGTAGTGAGGTGTGCGGCGTTATTCTCATTGACCATTACGAACGCAAACGCTACAAGCTCGTCCGATCGGGTGACGAGCCGATAGCTCAAGGTGCGCGCCTCGTTTAGCAAATAGTTGAAGGTATGCTTGGTGTAATTGTCGCCGTTGCGAAAACAGCGAATATTGAGTCGCAGGACCTCTGGGAGATGTTCGATTGTTAACGGTTTGATCTCGTACTCGGTAAACGGGGCAGGAACGATAACTTCCGGCTCAGCCAAAACTGAGGGAATAAAGAAGCTGCGGATTGTCTCGAGAACAGCCATCGGCAATAAGTGACAAAGTTTCGGAGTCGCGAGGTTACGAAGTTAAAAGCAGAAACCCTATAACTTCTGCACTCGCAAACTACGATATCAACATGCAGTCGCCGTAACTGTAAAAACGATACTTCTCGGCGACAGCATGTCTGTAAGCACCCATTATAAGTTCGTGGCCCGCGAATGTAGAAACGAGCACAAGCAGTGAACTTTGCGGAAGATGAAAGTTCGTTAGCAACGCATCTACGCCGCGGAACTTAAAGCCCGGTGTGACCGTCAGATCGGCGATGTGCCCACCTGCGGTAAACCGCCCGAATCGCGCTAAGCTTGCTTCCAACGCCCTCGTTGTTGTGGTTCCGACGGCGATCACCCGACGCTTGTCGTCTTTAGCTTTGTTAAGTAGATCGGCCGTTTCGGCTGAAATTTCATAACGTTCGGAGCTGACTTTGTGCAGCACAAGGTCGTCGACTCTCACCGGCTCAAATGTTCCGTAACCCACATGGAGCGTTATCTCAGCGATCGTAACACCGTGTTGTTCGAGGCTTTGCAGAATGTCGGGCGTGAAGTGCAGGCCGGCGGTCGGCGCGGCGATCGCCCCGCGTGATCTGGCATAAACCGTCTGATATCGCTCGCGGTCGCGATCTATCGAATCAATTTCTCGTCTTATATACGGCGGCAGCGGCGTCTGGCCGAGTTCATCGATCAAGCTCTTGACGTCGCCATTCGACTCAAAGACGATCTCGACCCGGCCGTCGCCATGTTTTGCGAGGACCGCCGCGGACAGACGCTCGTCAAACGTGATCGTCTTGCCGATGGAAAGTCGTTTACCCGGTCGCGCTAACGCGAGCCAAGTGTCGTCATTCTCTTCCTGTATCAAAAAGATCTCGACGCTCGCACCGGTCGAGGTTGTGCCAAACAGCCGCGCGGGGAAAACCCTTGTGTTGTTCAAGACAAGAACATCGCCTTCGCGCAGGCGTGACGGCAGGTCGGCGAATGCGGCATCGCGAAAATTGTCCGCGGCCCGATCAACCAATAGCATCCGCGACGCTTCGCGCCGCGCGAGCGGCTCTTGGGCGATCAGCTCCCCTGGCAACTCGTAATCGAAATCAGCCAATCTCATTAAAAATCAAAAATGCGGCTACCGCCCTATCTACTGGCCGTAACCGCGCGTTGTGTGGTGCCGGAGGTCGGACTCGAACCGACATGGGCGTTAAGCCCGCTAGATTTTGAGTCTAGTGCGTATACCAATTTCGCCACTCCGGCGGCGAATTTACGATGATACTTTCATAACCGCCGGAGGTCAAACATTCGTGCCTTTGCGGCTTGGCTGAGCGCTAATTTGTGTAACCCGGAACCGTCTCGTACTCGACGATCTTGTACGGATCCGCCGCGTCGGCATCGGCGAGGCCTTTTTTCACGAGTAAAACGAGATTAACCCCGGGACGCAGCGGGTAAACGCCGACGTATTTATAGTGAGTCGAATACTTTCTGATGACTTCGGCATCCTGGTCGTCCTTTTTTGCAACGATCATCTCGGCCGTGCTTGCATCGACGAGACGACCGTGAAAGTTCGCCTGCTTGTAATCGACCAGATACCACGTCATCGGCCAATAGTCGGGCGAGACGATCTCGATCGTCGCTTCTTTTCCACGACCGCTTTTCTCGGCGTAGTACTCTATTTGCGCGATCAGGTCATGTAGTCCGCGCTTTGTGTGTGCATAAACGTAAGCCATCTCTTCGTCGTCGTAGCGAACGAAATTCAACGAGTAAGTTTGGTATGCAAGTACCAACGTGCCTGAGATCGCCAGAGCGGCGGCTGCCGCCTTTAGGGTGAGGTCCTTTGAGTCAATAAGGCGACCAAGCGCGTAACCCGCGACGATACACATCGGCAGCAGAAAGCTGAGTGCGAGCCACGGAGTTTTGTACGGAATGATCGAGTACGCCGCAAAAAGCCCGCCGGCCCAGAGTGCGGCAAACATCGCAAACCGATGCCGTCCCCAAATGAACGTCATCACGCTGCCGAGCACAGAGATGATCATCAGCGGCGACTCGACCTTCATCATACATTTTAGATAGCCGAACCAACCGTGCATCGTGTGATCCTTTGTACCTGTTTTGCTCCAGATCGCATAGGCCTCGAACGCTTTTCCGACGCCTTCCTTGTAGGTAAAAAACGACGAGAAAAATAGAACTCCGATGTAGATAAAGACGATCGCGGCCGCGGCAATGATAGCGAGTCGATTACTGCCGGTTCCCAGACGTGAGCTGAAAGCCCGCCAGGTCAATTCGGTCGGTTCATCAAAAGTTTCGTCGTTGTTGTTCAGTTGATCAGGCAGAAAAATTTTCCACGTAAGTAACGCGGTCAACGCCAAAAAGACGATCGAGGAAAAGACAAAGAGCTCTTGCGGTTTATCAGGGCCGAGAAAGTTTTCGTAGAGCGATTTTGCGCCGTCCATCAGATTCTGCCTGTAATAAACCGCGGCTGCGGCGGCGATCGCATGCAGTGCCAGCAATGCGTTGAACCAGTACTTCTTATAAGCTTCTCCCGCATGAATGGCGCGCCAGATCCATATACAGAAAAACGCGATCAACATCGTCCCCAAGGTTATGAATGTAGTTTCTTTTGTCGCAAACAGGAGCGACGCGCACGCGGACGCGAGCAGCAGGTAGATGGGGCGGCCATCGTCCCAGTTGATCAACATTCGCACCACGTAATAGACGAGCACCGATTCGACAATAAAAAACGCGATGCGAAACGCCCACACCGCACCTTCGCTCTGACCGCCGACATAGCCGGCGAGATTTATCGACGATGGCAAAAAGCAAGTGAAAAGGATCAACACCATCCACGCGACCGCGCATGGCCCAGCGGCGCGCTTCTCAATAAAAAAGAGCACCGCGACGACGATCGCAAGGCTAAGAAATACAAATATTATCTCGTGAATAAAATAACGCGAGATAAACACCATGCCCGGGCTGAGTGCGAGAAAAAGTGCGGCGAGCAAGCTGCCGGTGCGGCCGATGTAACGCTTTAGATAAAACGCGAGCACGACGGTCAGCACGCCAAAGATCGCTACGCTTACGCGAATCGGGATCGTCTCAAGCCCGTCTGCCTTGTCCGCGTCGATAGTGGCCCCAAAAAGCGAGACGTGTAGTAGACTCCACAACTTAACAAACGGAAGCGCAATATAGTAGAGCGTCGGCCCGTGGTAATTTGCCGGGTCGTATTTGTAAACGCCGTCGCGAACCAGATTCGTGAGAAAAAATCCGTTGACGCCTTCGTCGTGGTGCAGCGGTTTTAGCGCGAGATCAAAAAAGCGCAAAAACGTGGCGATGGCGGTAATAACGCCCGCCAGGATCAACCACGCGCGATCGGTCAATGGCTTTTCAATAACAACTTTCGGGGCAGCGTCGGTCATATGCCTATCTTGTCCATCCTGTCTATCCTGTTTCAATTCTTTATTTTATACACCCGATATTGCCCAGCCTCGGCGACGACCGCGTACTTTGCAAAAAAAGCATCGTTGGGACTCAAACTCTCGCGCTCCGCGGGTGAGATCAGAACGTAATCAACATCGTGCTTTCGCAAGAGAATCTCGGCCACGCCACCGCCCTGATAGATCCGTCGAACATCCTCTTCGCGAGGGCCATAGTCGATACCGTGCGATGAGAGGTGCCCGCTATAGCGCATCAGTGAGCGACGACCGGACAGTACAATTGCCGAATTATATGTCGGTGCATTTACAAACAAGGCGTTCGGTGCGGTCTTTTGCTTTATCTCATTTGCGATCCGCACGGCCTCGTAATCAAAAACGCGGGACGAGATCTGTCCCGATGCCGTTCGCCATACATCGAGAGCCCCTGCCGAGACCAAACCGACGAAACATGCGGCTGCGACAACCTTAAACGCACTCTTTTGTTCCCACAGCCACGCGATCAAAAGGGCGATCAACGGCAGCGAACCGACAAACCAATAGATCAAGATCTTTATGTTGTCCCATTCCCACGGTGCAAGTTTTGCCACGTTTGAGACAATAAAGAGAAAGACGAACGGAACGTAAAAGAGCAGAAGGTTGTTGGTTCGAGGTTTTTGGTTTTTGCTTTTTGCGTCCTGTGGGTCTTTGCGTGAGATCAAAAAGATCGCGGCGGCGATCGCCGGGATGACCAGTCCTGTGTTCTTAAACCAAAACCACACAAAATTCTCGTCTCGTTTGTCCCAGCCAAAGTGCCATTCAAAAAACTTCGTCGTCTCGGTAGCGCTCCCCGTCAGCGCCCAGATGAGTTGCGGTACCGCGATAATACTGACGCCGATGCCGAACCCGATCCACTCTCGCCATTTATCCGGACGTAGGACAAAACAAAATGCGGTCACGACGAACAACACCGCGAGGCTGTGAAGGTGTATGAGCGGCAGCGTGCCAGCGAGCAGTCCAGTGAGAAGGGGAGAAGAGGCGAAGAGGTGAAGGGGAGATATCGTTTGTTCAGTCTTCTCGGTGCCCTCGGTGGTCTCTGTGGCAAAAACGCGCCACAAATACCCGAGCACAAGGACCGTCAGCGGCATTCCGAGCAGCAGGCTCCGCTGGGTCATAAACAGGACGACCATCGAGTTGCCCCAGCGAAAGTGTTCACCGATCGTATAGTCGCGCGTTAGATGCGTCAAAGAATACCAGACGCCCTGACCCGATTCCCAAAGATCTTTTGCGAACCAAACAAAGCCAAGGCCGCCGCTAAAGAAAAGCAGAGCAGGTGCAATGCGACCAGCGAGCTTGCTCTCGGTGAGCCGTGCTACGAACCGCTCCAGAATGACGAGCAGCGAAAACGCCCACGCCATGTTTTGCGTGAAAAGAGCATCCTTTACATCCGCACCGAGCTTTACAAAACACGCCGTCAAAAAATCTGCGATGAACGGATACGTAAACTTTGCACCGGCCCACGACGGGTTCTGAGGCGGGAAATTATTGCCGTCGGTAAAACTAAAAATAGCACCGAGATGAAACGGCAGATCGCCGAGGTTTTGCGAACCGCCCGTGTAGATGCCGTCCTTTAGCTCAAAAACGGTGCGTGCAAAAAACAACCAAAAAAGAAAAAAGAAAAAAGCGTAGTAAACAAAATTGCCGATCTTTGCGAAGTTGGCTCCGTCGAGTTTGCCGCGAGCCTTGCTGAGATTGCCGCGAAATTGTTCGCGAGCGTCGCGCCGCGTAAAGACAAGTAATGGCAGCGTCGCAATTACAAGCGATACGACGATCGTTACCGGGCTAAATCCGATCAGGCACGCCGCCACGAACGCCGCAAGGCCGAACACCGCCGAGCCAACAACATTCCCGACCGCGAGACGCCACATAAGTCCCGGCTCGTCGCGATCGTCGATCAGATAAACGCACGACATTCCGCCGAGTGTGATCAAAAGTATTAGAACAAGCGAGATGAGCATGAGCTAGCGCTTCTAGTAAATTACTGTAATTTGCTCGGAAAACACAATTTGTGGTCACACCCGGACGCGAAGACGCTCCGTATGGTTGCGTCAAAAATTTCTCACTCCACACCCCGCCGAACCGCCGAGACATTTCACAACCTTGGGATGAAAATGTAGAATCGAGTCTTTTGATTTAACGTCAAATTTCTCTTTTATGCTACAAGCTGGAATCGTTGGCTTGCCCAACGTCGGAAAATCTACCCTCTTTAACGCGTTGACCGCGCAAGAGGCGGCGCTCGCCGCAAACTATCCTTTTGCCACGATCGAACCTAATGTCGGCGTCGTGGCCGTGCCGGACGAGCGGCTCGAGCCGCTCGCAAAGATAGTAAAGACAGAGGTTATCGTCCCGGCGACGGTTGAGTTCGTCGACATCGCGGGCCTTGTGCGGGGCGCGTCCAAAGGTGAAGGTTTGGGCAATCAGTTTCTCGCAAACATTCGCGAAACCCACGCGGTGATCCAGGTCGTGCGTTGTTTTGAGGACGAGAACATCGTCCATGTCGAGGGCAGCGTCGATCCGATTCGAGACATCGAGACGATCCAGATCGAACTGGCTCTTGCGGATCTGGCATCATGTGAAAAGCGCCGCGACAAGGCGCAGCGCGGCGCTAAATCGGGCGACAAAGACGCAAAGCGCGAGATCGAAATCCTGGATAAAATTCAGCCGGTCCTTGAAGAAGGCCGTCCCGCACGAGCTGCCGACCTCAGTGACGATGAGCAAGGAACCGTAAGAGGCTGGTTTCTCTTGACGACAAAACCGACTATCTATGCCGCAAACGTCGATGAAGCGACGCTCGCCGACCCGTCGCAGAATCCGCACGTCGCCGCCGTACAAAAGCACGCGGCGGACGAGAACGCAGAGGTCGTTACGATCTGTGCAAAACTCGAGGCCGAACTTGTCGCACTCGCGCCGGACGAGCGCGCCGAGTATCTAAAGGATCTCGGCCTTCAGTCCTCCGGCGTCGATAAAATGATCAAATCGGCCTACAAAATGCTGGGGCTGATGTCGTTCCTGACCGCCGGCGAAAAGGAGGTTCGTGCGTGGACGATCCCCATCGGAACAAAAGCCCCGCAGGCCGCCGGCGAGATTCACACCGACATCGAACGCGGCTTTATTCGTGCTGAAATTATCGGTTACGACGACCTGGTAACCTGCGGATCACGCAAAGCCGCCAGCGAAAAGGGCCTCGCGCGTCTCGAGGGCAAAGAATACGTGATGCAGGACGGCGATGTCGTCGATTTTCGCTTTAACGTCTAGGCGGATAAAATGTTTGACACCGCCCCGCGCGCGAATTATAGTCAAAATAGTGGTTAGACGACTCACATTCTTGTTTTTGCTTGCAGCACTGCTCAGCGGCGTGGTGTCGGGAACACCGCTGCATGCGCCAAACGAGAAGATGATGAGCTGCTGCGACAAGGCGAAGAGCAAGGAGCGTTCACCGGCTGCAGAAGCCACGCGTCTTTGCTGTTCGATGAACTGCTCAGAGTCGGTTCCTACGACGCCGGGCTTCGCATCTAACTTTGCACCGTCAGGCGTGGCGGTGTCGGCTTCGATCGCGGACCAGATAGCGGCCCTATTTGCAAAGAAAACGTCGCAGTTCACGGCGCCGGTAACCTATCTACGTGAGTCTCCGCTACATCCACCCCAACCAACCTACATCCGACATAAATCTCTGTTGATCTAACCCTGAGGGAGAAGTGCGCCTATTTTGGGCCCACATGCGCCTTTTTGGGTGTTTGATCAGCGCATCGCTGCGCCTTTGCCTAGAAGCAATGGCCGCAATTTTACATTTAGATTTTGGAGAAAAAAGTATGAAGAAAACGAAATTGGTATTTATAACGATCGCACTCCTGTCCGCGGCTGTGCTGCTGGCGGCGTGTGGTTCGTCAACGACCGACGGCGGGGCTGCCAAGAGCTTTGCCAGCGGCCCGGTCGGCAATAACCTGACGGCGACGCTCGCGAGCACTGACGGCTCGCTTCGCAAGGGCAAGCAGGAATTCACCCTGACCTTTACCGACTCGTCAGGCAAACCGGTCGACGTCGGCTCGGTAGCGCTCAACTATCGAATGCCGTCGATGGGCAGCATGGCCGAGATGAATAACGGAGCGACATTTAAGAAAACCGATACGCCGGGCGTTTACCGCGGCAGCGTGGATATCGAGATGGTCGGCGAATGGCAGGCACAGATCACATACGAAGGGCCGGCCGGAAAGGGCGCATTTTCGCTGCCGGTTCGTGCAAAGTAAGCGGTTATGATCCATAAGATCATCGAGTGGTCGCTCAATAACCGAGGGCTAGTCATTGTGATTTACATCGCTGTGGCGGCCGCGGGTTACTGGGCGCTTACGCGAACGCCGATTGACGCGATCCCGGACCTTTCGGACAACCAGGTGATCGTCTTTACGGACTGGACGGGCCGCTCACCGCAGGAGGTCGAAGATCAGGTGACATACCCTCTGGTCACTAATCTTCAGGGACTTCCCGGCGTGCGTGTCATCCGCGCAAATTCGGCGTTCAGCTTCTCGATGATAAATATTATTTTCGAGGATAATGTCGATCTTTACTGGGCGCGAACTCGCGTCCTCGAGCGGCTAAATCTCGTCACAAAACAATTGCCTGCGGGCGTCACGCCAACGCTCGGCCCTGATGCAACGGGCGTCGGGCAGATCTTCTGGTACACGCTCGAATCCGACGCCATGGATCTGCGCGATCTGCGTACCGTGCAGGATTGGTTCGTCCGTTATCAGCTAAACTCGGTACCCGGAGTTGCCGAGGTCGCGTCCGTCGGCGGTTATGTCCAGCAGTATCAGATCGACATTGACCCAAACAAACTGCGCGGCGTCAACATCCCGGTCTCGGCCGTGGTCGACGCCGTCGGTCGTTCGAATAACAACGTGGGCGGCAACGTCGTCGAGCAAGGCGGGCAATGGGCGGTCGTGCGAGGCATCGGGCTGATCGGCTCGATGGCGGATGTCGAGAACATAATGATCGGTTCGTCCGGCGGGACGCCGATATATGTCAAGAACGTCGGCGAGGTCAAGCTCGGCAATGCATTCCGCACGGGCTCATTAGATAAAAACGGAAAAGAGGCGGTCGGCGGAGTTGTGATCGCTCGTTACGGCGTTAACACCCTCGAGGTTATCGACGCCGTAAAGCAAAAAATCGAAGCTCTGCAGCCGGGACTGCCGGCGGGCGTGCGGATCGTTCCGTTTTACGATCGAACGCAATTAATTTTGCGCGCCACCGACACGCTCAAGTGGACACTGATCGAGGAGCTTCTGCTCGTAACCCTCGCACACATTATCTTTCTCGCGCATTTCCGCTCGATACTGATCGTCACGATCCCGCTGCCGCTCGCCGTGCTGATGTCGTTCCTTTTCATGTACTTCATGGGCATCAGTTCAAATCTAATGTCGCTCTCTGGCATCGCCATTGCGATCGGCGTGCTCGTTGACGCCGGTATTGTCGTTACAGAAAATGCGTTTCGGTTTATCGAGCGAAACAAGATCGACGTTAAGGATCGCGCGGCCGTTTGGCGCAGCGTTCTCGAATCGACAAAGCTAGTCGGGCGCCCCGTTTTCTTTTCGATGGCGATCATTATCCTCGCCTTTATTCCCGTTTTTGCGCTGATCGGGCAGGAGGGCAAACTGTTTCACCCGCTTGCGTTTACAAAGACATTTGCGATGGTCGGCGCGACGATCCTGGCAGTGACGCTCGTCCCGGTGCTTTGCACGTACCTGATCGGCGGCAAAGTGCACTCTGAAGCGGCGAATCCCGTTATGCGTTTTTTACACCGGCTTTACGAACCGGTCTTGAAATACGCGCTGCAACATCCGGCCCGGGCTATCGGCACGGCTATTGTCATGTTCGCGATCGCTCTATTTTTGGCGACGCGCATCGGCAGTGAATTTATGCCGCCGCTCAACGAGGGCGACGTGATGTTCATGCCGGTGACCGACCCGGCGATCTCACTCGACGAGGCGAACAGGATATTGAGTAAGCAGGACGAGATGCTGGCAGAGATCCCTGAGGTGGAATGGGCGGTCGGAAAAGCGGGGCGGGCCGAGACCTCGACGGACCCGGCGCCGTTGAACATGAACGAAACGATCATTCACCTCAAGCCGCAAGAACAGTGGCGCCCGGGGCTCACCCGCGAAGAGCTCATCACCGAGATGGATGAGAAGCTTCGCATGCCGGGCGTCACAAACATTTGGACCCAGCCGATCATCAACCGCATCGAGATGCTCGCGACTGGTATCCGGACCCAGGTGGGAATCAAGATCTTTGGTAACGACCTGAACGAGCTCGAAACGCTGTCTCGTCAGGTCGCCGAAGCGGTCAAAAAGGTGCCCGGCGCCGTCGATGTGTACCCCGAGCAGATCGGCGGGTCACCGTACATCGATATCAAGATCGACCGGCCTGCGGCGGCCCGCTACGGCATAGACGTTGGCGTCATTCAGGACGCGATCGAGAAGGGGATCGGCGAAACGAACCTAACCGTCACCGTCGAGGGACGACGGCGTTTTCCCGTCCGTGTGCGTTACGGGAAGGAGTTTCGCGGTACGCCAGAAGCTCTCGGACAGATCCCGATCGCGATGAGCAGCGGCGGTACGGTTCCGCTCTCTCAGGTCGCAAATATCAAGTCGGTCGAAGGCCCGACGATGATCCAGAGCGAGAACGGACTTCTCCGCGGCACGGTGCTGCTCAACGTTCGCGGCCGTGACGTCGGCAGCTTTGTCGATGAGGCAAAACGTGCCGTGTCCGAAAAGATCCAGCTACCGGCTGGTTATTACGTCGCGTGGAGCGGCCAGTACGAAAATCAGCAGAGGGCAAAGAGCCGCCTGCTGTTTGTTATCCCTATCGTTTTGCTCGTTATTTTCGGCCTGCTTTATCTGACGTATCACTCGGCGCTCGAGGCCACTCATGTCTTGATGGCCGTGCCGTTCGCGTTGACGGGCGGCGTGTTTCTCGTCTGGTTGCTCGGATATAACTTCTCGGTCGCCGTCTGGGTCGGGTTCATCGCGCTGTTCGGGACGGCGGTGCAGACCGCGGTGGTGATGGTCATTTATCTCGAAGAGGCGGTTGCCAAGGCGAAGCGCGAGCTTGGAAACGCTTTCGACAAAAAAGCTCTGCTCGACGCCGTCACAAGCGGCGCGCTTCTGCGTCTGCGGCCAAAGGTTATGACCGTCTCGACCGTCGTCGCCGGCCTTTTGCCGATAATGTGGAGCACGAGCGCCGGGTCTGAGGTGATGAAGCCATTGGCTGCGCCGGTGCTTGGCGGTATGGTTTCGAGTTTGCTGCACGTGCTGGTGATCACGCCGGTTATCTTCTACTGGCTTCACGCGAGAGAGATGAAAAAGGAGGTCGAATAATGAAGTTTTCGGCAATTGCGATAGCTATCTTGTTTGTTGCAATGTTTTTGTTCGTCGAGCGAGGCGCCGCGCACGGCGACGAGAAGCATGACAAAAATAAGCCAACGCCGACGCCGCAGGTTGAGAACATGGTCTCGGACGCGCCAGCCGTTTCGTCCGACGCAAAGAGCGAGCACGACCATGCGAACATGCCGGGTCAGATGCAGATGGCCGAGTATTTTCCAAACTATCATCCGCTCGTCGTGCATTTCCCGATCGTCCTGCTTATCGTTGCGGCGCTGTTTCAGCTTCTGGCCTTTTTCGTCTACAAAAACGAATTTAGTTTTGCGGCGTTACTCCTTTTGTTTCTCGGGACGATCAGCGTCTGGCTCGCGTCGAATACATTTCACGCCCACGCCGCAGCTTTGCCTGAGCCGCTGAACACTATATTTGAAGAGCATGAGTTGTTGGCGGAATACACATGGTGGCTCGCTCTCGCGGCTTTGATCGTAAAGGCCGTTTCGCATTTTTTCCTCAAGCGCAAATGGTGGAGCGAGGGCCTAGTCGTGGCATTGCTGATTGCGGCGTCGATCACCGTTTCGATCGCGGGCCATCACGGAGCCCAGCTCGTGCACATGGGCGGCGTTGGCCCGAAAGGACAATTTCTTGATTCACATTGATGTTAGTTAGTCGCAACAAAATTGTTTTTGTGTTGATCATCGCGTCGGTGACCGCTCTCTTTGTGTCGTCAGCATTGTCTCAGACGCCTACGCCGACGCCCGAGAGCACGAGCCGCTATCTCGATCGGACAAACGGTATGACCGCAGATCGCGCCGTTGCGCTGGCGCTCGACAACAACGGCGAGATACTCGCGCTCCGCACGGAGGTCGAGGCCGCAAAAGCACTTATTCGGCAGGCCGGGCTGCGGGCAAATCCGACGGTAACTGTCGGCGGAGCAAAACAAATTGGCGGGCCCGACAACAACCAGATGGCAGAGATAATGCTGCCGCTCGAGATCGGCGGACGCCGCGGAGCGCGCATCGCGGTTGCACGAGCCGAGATGGAATTGCGCGAACTGGCGCTTGCAAATCAGGAACGCCTGCTCGCGGCTGACGTCCGTATGAAATTTGGCGAAGCCGTAGCGGCGATCAAAAAGCTTGAGCTCATCGAAAAAAACCTTACGGCCGTGCGACAGAGTTATGATCTGGTTGCCGCGCGAGTGGTCGAGGGCCAAAGCGCTCCGCTTGAGCAAAACATGCTCCTCGTCGAGGTGAACCGCCTGCAATCGATGCGTGAAACGGCAGAAAGTAAGGTCGAAACCGCGCTGTTTGAGCTCAGGAACATGATCGGCATGAAGCCTGATGAACCACTTCGGGTCAGCGGCAGCTTCGATGACCTGATCGCGACACCGCCGCCGCTTGATAAGCAAACGAATGACGCTCTAAAGCAGCGGCCCGATCTCGAGGGCGCCCGCGCGGCCGAACGGCTCGCCGCGGCGCGCATAGAGCAAGCAAAGTCGGAGGGCCGCATAGACCTCGCTGTAAAGGGCGGCTACCAGCGAATGAATTCGGGCTTTCCGCTAAGCGGTTTTGATGATCACGGATTGCTCAGGCCGATACAGGAGGTGTTCAAATTCTTCACCTTCGGCGTCGAAGTGATGCTGCCGGTTCGCAATCGAAATCAAGGCGCCATCGCGGCCGCGGCGTTTGACCGCCAGGCGGCGCTAAACCGGATCGAATTTGGCGAATTGACCATTAGACGCGAAGTCGCCATAGCATCGGCGCGTTACAACCGTTCGGCCAGAGCTTTATCGATAATGCGGGGCGGCGTCCGCGATCAGGCAAGGAGAAACCTCGAGGTGATATGGCAGATGTACGAACTTGGCTCGCGCAGCCTGCTCGACTACATTGCCGAAGAGCGGAGGTTTCTCGACGTTGAGAGCGAGTTGGTCGATGCCGAGCTCGAAACTTACACAGCCAATATAGAGGTCATGCGGGCGGTGAACTCGCCTGAGTTGAGGAAGAAATGAGCGAAGAAAACTTAGAAAATGTAAATCACGACGAACGAGAGCCGGGCGAGCTTGGATCGAATCGCAAGCCGCTGTACGTTGCCTTCGCTGTGGTCGGCTTGCTGCTTGTCGTCGGTATGCTTTATTGGCTTTTGCGCGGTGGAGACGAAGGAGACGTTGTTTCGGCACCAAGTAGTGTCACATTTGGCGACAATAAGGCGACTGAGATTACCGGCGAACAAACCATAACGATTGAACCCGACCAGGTCGAGAAGATCGGCATAAAGATCGAGACCGTCGGCGAAACGCTCTCATCCGAAGCGATGTCCGTGGCGGCTACAGGTGTAGTGCAGCCGAATGCCTACAAAGAGACGCCGGTCATTTCGCTGCTCGGCGGCGTTGTGCGCAGCGTCAGAGCCGAGCTTGGTCAGAATGTGAGCAGCGGGCAAACGCTGGCCGTGATCTTCAGCGATGAACTCGCCGCGGCGCAATCACGTTATCTTGCGCTGCAAACCGAGGCTCAGACCGCCCGGCAAAATTACGAGCGCACCGCCCGCCTGGTTAAGATCAATCCGGTGAGCAACACCGAGCTCGATCAGGCCCTGGCAGCATTAAAGACCGCAAATGCCGAGCTCGAGGAACATCACAAACATCACGCACGAGCCGAAAAACTAATCAAGATCGGTGCAATAAGTCGCGAGGAATTTGAGCAGGCCATAACGAAGCTCAAAACCGCCGATGCTAACGTCGAGCAGGCAAAACTGCGTTACGAACGCGCCGTTCAGGTTGCGGAAATCAATCCGGTGAGCCGCGGCGAATTCGAACAAGCGGCGGTGAAGCGGCAAACTGCCGAGTCAGACCTCTCGGCGGCGAGACAGCGCTTAATACTCTTTGGTTTGTCACCGCAACGCGTTAATTCGCTCCGCTCACCATCGCAGATCACGTCAGAGATCGTCCTAACGGCTCCTGTCGCCGGCACGATCACAAAGCGCGACATAAATCCGGGAATGGTCGTCGAGCCTAACAAAGACCTGATGCGCGTGACAAATCTGGCGAGCGTGTGGGCGATCGCTCAGGTTTTTGAGAAGGATATCAGCCAACTTCGCGAGGGCAGCGGCGCCAGCGTGACGACCAGTTCTTATCCCGACCGGCTCTTCCGCGGTCGCGTAACGTACGTTGATCCGAACATCAATCAAGAGACCAGAACCGCGCAGGTACGCGTCGAGCTCGATAACCCGGGCGAAGTGTTGAAGATCGGCATGTATGTCAACGTCGCCTTCGGATCGATGGGCATGGCTGAGCGGACGATGCCGACAATTCCCTCATCGGCCGTGCAGAACATGAACGAAAAACAAGTTGTCTTCGTCGCCACGGACAAACCTAATGTTTTTGTGGTCAGACCCGTACGCCTCGGCAGCGAAGTTAATGGCAAGTTTATTGTGCTTGAGGGCCTCAATGTCGGCGATCGGATTGTTACGGATGGCAGCTTTCTCTTACGAGCCGAGCTCGCGAAGCAAAGTTTTGCGCCTTAATGGAAGATCGACGCGCGATCGCACGTGATTTTAAAAAGGTCGAAAGCCAAACCTCGTGTCAATGGATTTTCTTTGCCAGCAAGATTCGCCGAAGGCCTTTTGAACTGACAGCGAACAGCAGAAATCCCGACATCACGGTGCAAATGCCGAGCACGGAAAATGCCCGGAGCACGTAGTTATTGATGTTATCGCGGCCCGCGAAGTCCATCGTGTGCAGCATCCACAAAAAGTCAAAAACACGCCACCCCGTCGTTCGCATCGCATGAACCTGGCCGTCCGTTGCTGCTACGTAAGCTGTCGGCTCTTCAGGCCCGTCAAACGTAACCGCCCACGCCGGCATCGGTTTTTCGCGATATTCGTGATGCCGTCCCATCGTGTCCTCAGTGATCAGCTCGACTGACTTGATCTCCCGCTGTTCGTGCATGGACGCGGCAGCTACCGATCGGGCTTCGCTTTCGCTCAGAGGTGCGCGCCGCTTGCCGTCTATGGCGCTGATCAAAAGAGGCGTCTTTCGCCCGCTGCCGTCATCGCACGCGAGCGAATAAAAGGTGTCGCCGAGTATCGAGACGATCATGAGACTTTTAAAATCTGGAGTTTTGCACGCGGATGAGTTTGAGATGAGAGCTTCGGTTGGCGAGATCATTGCGGCGGTTTCGACCATGGCCGCCGGTTTGTGGTGCAGGTGATCGCCGTGGACCTCGTCCAGATCTGTCCAGCTAAAATAGAGCCCGCCGAGCGTCCACAAAAAAAACTGAATGCCGATAAAAATACCCAGATAACGATGTGACTTCCGAACGTAGTGTTTATAATTTCGGCGTTTCATAAATTAAGTGAACATGTTACTTAGCCCATTCGTCAGAGACGCGGGCGTCGGTTTTGATCGGCACCTTTTTGACGAACTCCGCGCCGGCGCGGAGCATGGCGGATTCGAGTTTTGCACTCGTCATCTCGGCTTCGGCAGTGTCGCACTCGACGACGATCTCGTCGTGGACGATGTTAACGAGGCGCGCCGACGTTCCGCGAATATCATCATGCAGGAGGCGCAAAGCCCGTTTTAGAATGTCGGCTGATGTGCCCTGTATCGGCATGTTCTTAGCGTAACGCTGCGCGGCGCCGATCGAGCCGCGATCACCGGGAACAAAACTGATTCGCGCCATACGGCCCGACGCCGTTCGCGCACGCTGCTCTGTTAGAACCGCTTTTGCGCGCTCACGGAGCCACTCGTCCATCTTCGGGTAGGTTGCGAAATATCGCCGCAGGGTGTCCTCGGCCTGTGTTTGCGTGATGCCGGTCATCATCGCGAACCGCTGTGCACCGAGGCCGTAAACCACGCCGAAGTTCAGACGCTTGGCAAACGAGCGCTGATCGGCCGTTACGTCGTCCGTCTTTACATTAAAAACCTGAGCCGCCGTAGCCGCGTGAAAGTCCTTACCCGACTCAAACGCCTGAATAAAATTCTCATCATCTGAAAAGTCCGCCAATATCCGCAGCTCGATCTGCGAATAGTCGGCGATGACGAGCTTTCGACCATCGGGGGCGCGGAATGCGCGACGATATTCGTCCTCGTGCGGTATCTGCTGCAGGTTTGGCCGCGAACACGCAAACCGTCCGGTCGGCGCGCCGATCTGACGAAAGTCGGCATGAATTCTCCCGGTCGCGGGTTCGATAAACTCGAGGATATTCTCGCCAAAGCTCTGACTCGCCTTCGCCGCGGCGCGATACTCGAGCAGCTTTGCCACGGGCGGATATTTTTCCGCCAGGGGCTGTAGTTCCCACGCGCGAGTCGTGTTTGGCACGGGCACGCCGAGGTTTACCAGAGCGTCGGTCACCGCCGCTACAGAGTCGAGATTTATCTGCGGCGCCCCAAACAGCGACGCCTGAGCAACGCCCGCGGCAAGCATGTGCTGCAATTCACCTGCCGTCTTTTGCTGCACCTTCGATACTCTGCCGAGCTGCTCGCGCCAACGCGCTTCATCGAGATAAAAACCGTTCAGCTCCATCTCGGCGATCGGCATCACACACTCGTTCTCGAGTTTTAAGGCACGCGCAAGATCGTCGGCACCTATGCGCTCGTCGAGTTTGGCGCGGACCTCGGGCATTATCGCCGCGTCTCGGGCGGCATATTCAACCTGCGCGCTCGTGAGTTCATTTGCCGACCAATCACTGACCTGTTCTGTCTTATCGAGAGGGCGCTGAAGAAAGAACTGCACGACATCGGCCAGGCCGTGCCGCCGTTCACTTTCGCCCGCTGCGATCAAAATACTGGCCAAATACGTGTCGTAAACGCCGCCGACCTCGACGCCGAGATGGTGTCGCGCCCATTTCGTATCAAACTTTGCGTTGTGAGCGATCTTTGTCTGTTTGGTTGACGCGAGCAGATCGCGAAGCGGGGCAAGCTCGGGATTTGTCCGCAACGGGCTCCCGTCGACTGTGTCCCGTCTCCCGTCGCCGCCAAAGCCTCTGAGGTCGATCACCTTTGTGTTCCTGCCGTCGCTAAGCTGAACCAGCCGCAATTCGCCTCGATATGGGTCAAGCTCCGTCGTTTCGACGTCAAAACCCAAGAAAGGAGCACCCTTTAGCTCGTCATAAGCCTTTTTTAACCCCTCGCCGTCGCGAACAAGCTGAAAATATATCTCCATAACTTACGGAATTTTCTCTTATTGTATCGCGGATGAATTCGACTGACTAACCCATCCTCCGATCAGCCAAGTGATATTAGCTGTTTACTAACCGGGGACGTTTGTTTATACTGACGTAGGTTTGCGGCAGCGGGCGTTGCGGCCGGCGAGTTGAGCAAACGGTTAGAAGATCTTTTTTGAAGAGACAACGGTCTCAGTTAACGAAATTAAAGGGTTTGAGCACGATCGCGTTTATTCGAGATAGGTGCTCCCCGATGGCGGAATAGCTTTGTTGCTATAACCGTAAGCGAGTTTCCTAGCGTGTATTTATCTATTACTTGTCCTTTTGGGGCGTCGCCCCAGACCAAACTACAAGTCCAAATCCGCACTCGGCGCTTAATTTTGCTGACTCAGGCCTAGTCTATTCAAAATCTAACTTCCGACCGCAGCGCTGCTCGAAACAGAGCAAACCGACCGAAAATTAGAATTTTTGCGGACCTTTGATCGTCCGCGATCCATATGTCAAAAGAAATGATTGTTAGCGTCAACGGACGCGAAAAGAAGATCGCCATTCTGGATAATGGCAAGGTAACCGAGTTTTACATCGAGCGGGGCGAGGAGAACGCCGGCGTTGCGGGCAATGTTTACAAGGGCCGCGTGATGCGCGTTCTGCCCGGCATGCAATCGGCATTTGTCGACGTCGGATTAGAGCGCGACGCGTTTCTCTATGTCTCCGACTTTTTCGACGAAGAAGAAGAGATCGAACGCATCGTGATGGAAAAGAGCAAAAAAGGCTCGCAAGAAGAAGCCAAACGCGAGGCTCAGGAGCAGATCGACCGCAGCCGCATCGAGCGTGAAAAGCAGATGGAATCTGCGCAGGAGGTCGCCGAACCGCTCGCCGAGGCTGGCGTTGTTCTTGAGGAGACCGTTGCGAGCGATGCTCAAGAAGAGGAGAAAGGTAAAAAGAGCCGTCGCGGTCGTCGTGGCAGGAAAGGTAAGGACGAATCGGCCGGTGATGCGGGGCCGTCAACCGAGGCCGATGCTCTGCCGGCCTTCGAGATCGAATTCGACAATTCCGGTTTTGAGCGCATCAGCGACGACGAAGACACGGGCGAAATGTTTAAGGACGCGTATATGCAGGAGGCGATCGTCGATCGTGTGCGTGCTGTCGAATTCGATATGGAGAGTACGGCCGCTGCCGAAGTCGGCTCCGTGATGGCCGGAGCTCAAGGCGACGCTGGCGGGTTTGAACGCATCGCCGACGAAGATGATGCAGCCGACGAGCCGAAAAAGGGACGCGGCAAAGCAAAGACAACAAAAGCAAAAGCCGAGGCAAAACCAAAAGCTGCAAAAAAACCGGCTGCGAAAAAGGCTGGCGCCAAAAAATCTGTAAAGAACAAAAAAGCCGATGACGGCGACGTTCTCGAGGATGCGGAGGCGAGCGTTCGCGCGTCCGACGACATTGCCGAAATGGCGGTTCGACGCGGCGGTCGCGGGCGTCGTCGCGGCGGCAAAGCAAAGGCGAAATCCGGTACAGATGAAACTCAGGATGGAGCGGAGAATGGCGATCAACCAACAGATGACATTCTCGAACTGCCGACCGTTGAGGCCGCTGCCGAGGACGCTGAACAGTCTGACGCCGAAGTTAATGCAGAGGTAAGAGATGAACCTGCCGAAAGCGGCGAAGCGGAAGCTGCGAAAGACGATGAGTCGCGCCCCGACCGCGATGGCGGGCGCAGCAGGGGTCGACGAGGACGCGGGGGTCGCGGTGAGCGCGGTGAACGCGGTGACCGAGGCGAACGAAGCGAACGTGGCGATAGGCCAAACGGCAATGCCGGCAAGCAGCGCGGGCGTGATCGCGATCGAGGACCGATGCCTGCGATATCTGATCTGTTAAAAGAGGGCCAGGAGATTCTCGTGCAGATCGCAAAAGAACCGATCGCGAAAAAAGGTGCACGAATTACGTCACACATCGCGATGCCGGGACGATTTTTAGTGTATATGCCGACGATCGAGCATCTCGGCGTCTCGCGCAAAATTGAGTCATCCAATGAACGCAGCCGTCTTCGCACGATGCTGCAGAAGATACGCCAGGACAAAGATATTACCTCGGGTGGTTTTATCGTCCGCACGGCCGGTATCGGCATTTCAGAAGATGATCTTAGGAACGATGCGAAGTTTCTCGTTCGCACGTGGCAAGACGCAAAGAAAAATTCCGAAAAGAAAAAATCGCCCGCACTTGTACATCAAGATCTCGATCTCGTACAGCGTCTATTGCGCGATCAACTGGCGGATGATTTCACCGCGATTCGCGTCGATAGCGAAGAAGAATATCTTCGCACCGTCGAGTTTATGGAACGCATGGCGCCAAAGATGGTCAGTCGCGTAAAACTCTACACGCGCGACGAGCCGATCCTCGACGCATATAATGTGCAAGAGGAGATCGACAAGGCGCTTCGGCCGCGTGTCTGGCTCAAATCAGGCGGCTATCTCGTCATTAACCAGACCGAGGCGCTCGTCGCGATCGACGTCAATACAGGCAAGTTCGTCGGCAAGGGCAACGCCCGTCTCGAGGACACGATCACCCGCACCAACATGGAAGCTGTTGATGAGATCGCACGACAGATCCGCCTTCGCGATCTTGGCGGCATCATCGTCCTCGACCTCATCGACATGGAAGATCGCCGCAACCGGCACAAAGTCGCCGACGCGCTAAAAGAAGCTTTGTCGAAAGATAAATCGCCTACCAAAGTGTTGTCGTTCAACGACTTCGGCCTTATCATCATGACCCGCAAGCGTGTCAAGCAGTCACTCGAGCGCACGATGTGCAGCCCGTGCGAAAATTGCGACAGCTCAGGCTGGGTCAAATCGGCGCAGACAGTTTGCTACGAGATCCTCGCCGAGGCGCGACGCCTCTCGAAGCAGCTCGATGATGTGCGACACACAACCTTGCGTGTTCACCCCGAGGTTTCAAAAGCCCTGCGAAACACCGAACGCGAAGTCATGGACGAGATCGAGGCCTACCTCGGCAACGTTGACATCACATCCGACAAATCGACCCATCAGGGCCAATTCGACTTTGCGTTTATTTAGACGTTTCAACCCTGAAATACACCGCAAGACGCGAAAAGGAAGTACATTCTTTTCGCGTCTTTTTGCGCTTTTTGCGAGTGTTAGTTCGATATTGGATTTGCAACCGATAGATTCGCACTTCAATTTCATCGAGCAGAGTTTTCCTTGATATTTGTCTCGTTAAATGCTATTTTCTTTCTACCCAAAAAGTAAATCAGCAGTCTTTGGGTGTTTGCCCGCACCACGCGGCCCAGTTTTTTCCAGTACGAGAGTTGGAATTAAAAAGCCTTTACGCGATGCGGTAATTCGGAAGGATTTTTGATACTACCTCAAATCATGGAAGAATTAAAAAAACGCTTAATAATTCTCATCTTTTGTAGCTCGCTTTTCTTTCTTTCCTGTGGTTCAAAATGTGACCCCCCAATACCACTGCAAAGTGAAGAAATCCTCGACACCCGCAATGAAGGCTTTCCCCTATCGACTGACATCTATTTGGACGCCACTCTATCCATGCAGGGGTTTACCAATGCCAGCGGATATTTGAGCAATTATCAGTTGTCCATTCCTGTCTTGGAAAGAATCGCGGGAGGCGAAGTTTCATTTTGGAAATTTGGTAACGAGCCTGTATCAATTAAGCGTGAAGATTATTTGAAAGCGGATAAACCTGTGTTTTATCCGAACACTCAAGACTTAAAGGAAACGCGTATTCAGAATGTCATATCGCAGGCAAACGAGTCTCATTTGACGTTAGTTGTGACAGATCTGTTTCAAGAGTCGGCAGACATAAACGTATTGATTTCTTTGATAAAAGAAAAGTATGTCAAGAAAAACATTGCCGTTGGTATTCTTGCGGTAAAAAGCCAGTTTAACGGGACGGTCTATAATGTCGGAACAAATGACCGCACTTTTAATTGGGCAAGCGGGGATGATCCAAGTAAATTCCGGCCATTTTATATTTTGGCATTCGGAAAATATGGAGACATCAACAACTATTTCGAGAAATTTGACTCTGAAACGCGAAGTTTTGAGACTTACGACAATAAGGACACGGGCTTTTCGATTAAAAAACGGATAATTTTTTCGCGTTACTTAGTCGAAAAACCATCAATGTTGCTTGATGCGAAGATAACGCCGAATAATTCGGTGGCGAAGATGGCACCTGGAATTCTAGTGAAAACCAGCAGTCCGAAAAACCCGTTCAAGGAACTCGTGGTTGGGGAGAAGGCTGAAGGTGAAGCGTTCACAGCCGAAATACCGCTGACTTTACTCAATAATACGATTGATTTCAGCACGGAGCTAAAGGCAGAGATTCAATCGTCAACCTGTGGCGGAAAGACCAACAATCAAATTACCGAACCGCCGATAATAGTTGAAGCAATCACGCCGGATAAACAAAAAATCCGATTGTCCGTTAAAGTGACCGGAAGAAAACTGATTGCACAAACGACCAATGTTTTCAGAATTATATTGCGCCCGAAAAGTTTTACATCGCCGGCGTGGGTTGGCGAGTGGAATATGACGGGCGAGCAAGTTGAGCAATGGTTTAAGGATAAGAAGGAATTTCAAGGTTCTAAAACGCACAACCTTTCGCAATTTATGTCGGCATTATGGATCGCAACTGAAGAGGAATTTCATCCGAAGATCGCGGATTTTTATTGTTTTTTTAAACGCGGCTAGAGCGACTAAGAGTCCAATCACAGAAGGGAGAGATAAAAGATGAAAGAGATGATTCGATTTGTTTTGAGTATTGTTTTCCTCGCATTTGTCTTAATTATTACCCTAGTTGTCATCAGCTACGGCGAGGCAACCTTGTTGAAAGAAAGTTATGTCGTTTTGCCATTAGAAATAGATAAATATGATAACTCACTGTGGGTTGAGGTCTTTCAAACTTGGGCGGTTTACGGAGTGTTCCTAGCGGCCGGTTTTTCCTTAATGTGGTTGATAGTCGGACAATTCAAGTTCAGACCTGAAAAGTATGGCGATGCGGGGGGCCGAATGCCGTGGGTAAGTTTTTTAATAGCCTTATTGTTATTGACCCTTACCATGGGTTATTTCCTTACTCCTGGAACTCAGGATTTCGGAAAACCATTGGCTCTGTCATTCTATTTGGTCAATTCATTTTTTATTTATTGGTTTTCAAGCGTTATGTTTTCGCCTTCGACGGTTAAATATGCACCTTGGCTATCTTACCGGTTGGCAATGGCAGCAAACGGCCTAATGAGAACCTTTCAAGGAGCAGCAAAATGAGTTATTACGCGATTGGATTTGGCGGCACAGGGGCAAAGTGCATCGAGGCGTTAATTCATCTTTGCGCTGCGGGAATGATGCCTGATGACCAGGAACTATATATCCTTTTTGTAGATCAAGACGATGATAATGGAAGTCTCGGAAGGGCGCAGAAACTACTTAAAATTTACAAGAAATGCCGGACAGAAGACGCCGCGACGGTAGATTTTCTAAGGTCAAAGATTGTTTCGCCAAAAAAGGATAACTGGCTACCGGAAGAAGATAAAGAGGCGACGCTGCTGAAATTTGTTCAATATTCGAATTTGACCACCGAGTTCAAGCACATGTTCGACGTCCTGTATGACAAAAAAGAAAAGACAACCGAGATGGGTAAAGGATTCAGAGGACATCCTTCGATAGGAGCTGCCGTGTTCGCAGCAACCGTTGATTTAGACAGTATTGATCCGTGGAAAGAGATCAAAGGGAGGCTGGAGAAAGAAACGGATTCTAGAATAATGTTCTTCGGCTCGATATTTGGTGGAACAGGCGCGGCGGGGGTTCCGACAATATCCCGTCTGTTTAATAATTGGCGCGAGATATTTCCGAAAAACCCATTCAGGTTGGGAAGTGTTTTAACGCTACCGTATTTTACCTTTAAGAAGAACGAACAGGATGAACTGCACGCCGACGCAAGAGACTTTGCGGTGAACACTCAGACGGCGCTGCAATACTATCAGCAGCAGGATTATATGGGAGTTTTCGACAAGGCATATCTGCTGGGCTGTGACGACCCGCGAGATATGGGCAAAGCAGAAATCGGAAGTCAAAACCAAGTAAATCCGCCGCATTGGGTTGAGGTTTATGCGGCAATGGCCGCAATTGATTTTTTTAAGGAAGAAAAATTTATTGACGACCGTTACAACTTAATCGGACGCAAAAAGGCGAAAGTACTGGACTGGACGGATTTGCCGTATAAGAGCGTAGAAGCACGAAAAAAAATTACATCTTTATTGAGATTCGCTTTTGCTTATCATGCAGTGTATCTGCCCGCGATAAAAAAGCTGAGAACAGAGAAAAACGCATACTGGGCTCCGTGGTTTGTGGATTTTTTCAAACGTCCCGGCGTAGAAGTGCAGAGCAAACTGGATAACGAATTAAACCCGGTGGATGAATATTGTGAGCAATTCCTGAAATGGTTAGCCGGAATTGAATATTCCATTACCGGAAACACCGGAACTAACTTCCTGGCAGATTACGCTTCATTTGCGGAGCTGACTAAAGATGATGACGACAAACTCGAAATCACGCTTCGTGACAATTTTATACTCAGCAAGTTTGCCGATTTTGAGGTTGGCGACCAGAAGAAAAAGGTTGATTTGATGACGCTCTGGGAGCGAATGTGTGAACGCTACTCGGTGGGCACAGACGAAAACGGAAGCAGGAAATTCGTTAGTGAACTTTACAGGCAGTGCGGGCAATAATTTTAGGTGGACTGAACGGAGAAAGATATGTCAGAAGATTCAATAAATCCTTTACTGCCGAGATTGATTAAAGGGGCAGGCCCCGCGAACCTGACCGAAGCCGGAAAATGGGCAGCACGTGGCGCGGACGAGTTAAGTAATGTCAGCTCCATATTGGAAGTGAATGTGCCGAATGTCGAGATAAATTCTATTCCGACTGTTTGGGCGCGTCCGCTTCTTTTTGAAATGGCTCTATTTAGTGAGCATCATAAGATCAAGGAGCGAATTGTCGGCGAATGGCGCGGGTTATTGGCGTTAATTGCGCTTTTCGAGTTTAAGGACTTGCCTTTGACTGTAATGCCCATTGATCTGTCGAAAGAGTCTGATGCAAAGAACAAAATTTTCTACAAGGGATTAAGCGGGTTGATTCCTAAAAAGTCTCTGACAAGCGACACGAGTTGGATGCATTTATTCATAATCCTTTATAACGGTAAGCCGATTGGCCTCACCTCGCCTACGACCCTGGTAGCAACAGCCACAGATTATGCTTACTCCGGTATTGACGTGAAATGGTTTGACGGGAAGAAACTCGGCAACCCGATTGGCAATGAATTAAGCGTCCAGGAGAGACGTAGTCTGTCGAGTTGGCTGAATGTTCTGAGAGATAGACTAGACAGTCACCCAACAGCACCGCAGAATGCGAACCGAACAATCATCGTTGACGATGAAAACCTTAACAGCTTAAACACCCAAATAGAAAGTTTCATTTCCGATTTAGAGGAACCAACGGCGTTCGTGCCGGGAGCGAAAACTCTAGGCATTACGGGGGAAAAGTTCGGTGTTTTTGCGTATTTAAACAAACCGGCAGGAATTCCGCAAGATATAGGTATCTCTGCCGTTAAATTGATTCCATCGCCATCGCGCCCATTGGCTGCAGCCGATCTTCTTGTAGTGGACAATAAAATATGGAAAGACTGGACCGTAACAGCGACAGAGGTAACGGTTTATAAGACCAAAACATTGAATGACTTAGGAATTAATGGACATAAAGACGGAAAACACAATCAATTTGCCGGAACGGATTTAGAGGGCGCGGAGGTTTGGAACGCCAAGGAACTGTTCAGTAGCAAACTACTTTTGATCAGAAACAAGGCAAACGCCTTTCCCGGCACCATAATCCAGAACTGGCTTGGAAATCTGCCCAAACACAATAATCAGCCTACTTCAATCGTTTTGCCGATAAACAAGAAGCTGCTGGAATATTTTACGCCGGAAGATCTGAATAGTCGCGTAACTCTTACACAGACACCCAACAACGAGATAAAGGTGGGTTTGCGGTTAACGCTCTCCGGTATTAACGACAATCACGAGGATTTTACGGCGGAAAAAATTTACAGCTTACACCAAACTGAAGATTTTGAAATTTTGGACTCGCTTCCCATCCTGGAAGTGTTTCCAAATTTCAGGCGTACGGATTGGAAAGCAAACTATATCACGTTTTCAGCTGACAATTTGAGCGCGACTTTTGACGTTGAGCCTTTTAAGCGGGCAGCCGAAAATTCAACTATAAACATTGGACGGAACGGAAGACGAACTATCTGGCGAACCGAAGATTACCCGGAGGCATTGGTCTGTAAACGGAAGGGTGAAGAAACGGGAATTTTATTATTGAATGAGGTGGAAGAAGCGTCTAATCAAAATAAAAATTATCAGGTCGGAGTTGATTTCGGAGCATCAGGAACCTGTCTTTATGCGGCTGAAGGAAGCAGCCACCCGATATGTATTGAATTCAAGAACCAAAAGCTGAGCGTAACCAATAAGGAACCGGAGCAGGCAAGCGAACTATTTGATTTCTTTTTGCCGGATATTAACATAAAGTCGCCATTTTTGAGCCTTTTTCACCCTTTTCATAATGAAGAAAAAAACAAGAATAAAGAAGATAAGGAAACTACAAATGAAGAAAAAAAAGCAGAAGATGATCTTAAGCCGATATTGGAGGGGCATGTTTATTATTTTGAGGACAAATTGGCAACAGGTATTATTCCAAATCTAAAGTGGTCGGATGACCCCAGACACCGGCAGTATGTAAAAAGTTTTCTCACCCAGCTTTGTATTCAGACGGCGGCTGAACTAGTTAAGGATGGGGCGGCATCAATTGAATGGAACTTCTCATATCCAACCGCCTTTTTTAAAGGTCAGGCCCATCAATATAAAGACATCATATGGGTAAAAGTAATTAAAAACGTCAATAAACTCTGCGGTTTGCAAAGCCCGGACGCAAAACATTTTTCGGAGAGTCTTGCATCCGCTCGATATTTTCGCGAAGAGGAAAAAGCCAAAACGGCATTGGGCACCATATTTATAGACATCGGCAGCAGCACCTCCGATATTTCAGTCTGGCAAGAGGACAAGCCGCTTTGGCAGACATCACTCAGATATGCGGGGCGGGATGTGTTTCTGAACTATCTAATATCAAAGCCCCAGATACTGGAACGATTGCTCGGAAAAGACAAAATTAAAGAATTAAACGACGCGATTGAAAAAAACGAGCCTGAGGAGAAAAAATGGGCGGTGACAGACGTCATTTTGCGTAAAAATAAAGAAGGGATATTTACGAGTTCATTAGGAAACCACTCCGGGACGCCAGAAATAAAGGAACTCACGCGTTATCTCGCTTTTGGTTTGGGAGGCTTGTTTTTCTATCTCGGTTTAGGCGTGAAAAGTTTGATCGATTCGAAAAAATACACTCTGGAGATGCCGAAAATCTATGCGGGAGGAAACGGAGCATTAATGTTTCGCTGGCTGACAAACGGAGGAAAAATAGAAGAAAACAACACAATCCAAGAATTCTTTAAGGAAATATTTACAAAAGCATTAAGTACAGAGAATGTTACGGGTAATTTTAGCTTGCAGATGAGCAAGAACCCGAAACACGAAGCGTCGCACGGATTGGTAAGAACGGACGAGCGAAACGATGCAACCGATACCGTCGAGGGCGTCGTGGCGGGAGAATCTTTTCTTTTAGACGGAGAATTAAAAGGCCCGGAAACGATGCTTGATGATAAAATGTTCGGTCAAGGAATCACCGTGCCGGATAGACTGAAAAATCTGGAAAAATATATTGAGGTCTTTAACGAGGCAGCATTGGAAACAACCATTATTCAAAAAATCTCGATCGGAGATAAATTATCGAATGTCCGGGGCAGCCTAGCGAATACACTCGGGGATTTGCGGGATGAAAAAACAAAAAAAATAATTGTCGAGCCGATTTTTATGATTGCACTTAAGCATTTGATGGAGGAAATTCGCTAAGAGTAATGTTTGAGTCCTGGTTTCAAGTTTTGAATCTGATCTTGGCAGGCGTGCTGCTGGCCGCCGTTGGTTATTTAATTAGCGAAATAAGAGCCTCGCGTAGGAATAGAAAAAAAAATGATGAGCTAAGAGGTAAAACCGAGAGTCTTGAAAAAATATTACGAAAAGTTGAGGATAAAGTCGGGATTACTGTCAGAAGCGAGTTTTTCTCACCCCACGTTATTTTAAGGCTTCAGGATATTCAAAATCGTCTAGATAACGTCTTCAAAAGATTAAACCAACCAAAAAGCGATTCGCACAAAATAGACCTCGGTCAAGAAATTAATGCTACGGGTGAAAGATTTTTGAGTGATACGGATGAGAGCACGAGAGAAGAAGAAGATGATAAAAATTGGGAAGCTTACGAGCGTTGGAATAAACGGCCGGAAGCCGAGAGCCCGGTTGATCAGACTAACATAAAAAAACAACTTACAGAGTTATACAATGAGGCGATTGGAAAGCGCGAGTTGAGAGATGCTCTTTGGCAGCAGTTTCAGATAACTCAAATTGAGAACATCAACGCTGTTGAACAAAGACTTGGAAATACAATTAAGCCCGAATTTCGACAATCCGAAAGTGGAAATTTCTATGCCGTTGACAATCCGACCGAGCGGAAGTTTTTGGTAGTTCCGAAGTTTGATCTTACGGTCAAGCAGACGAATTATGAAAGCACAATAAAATTTGTATTTGAGTGCCGGGGATTTGATGAGGTGTCTTCGTATTCCCAAGTTCGGGTTCTGCACCCGGCGGTCTTTGTTAAAAACGGCGATACTTGGGAACTTGATAAAAAAGGTGAATTGCTGTTGAGTCAATAATGTAGATTCAAAAGTTGAGTAGGCAAAAACTCTTTTAACTAAGTCTCCGACACAATTATTCCTATATGGAACACTTTGTATTTCTCTTCTCCATTCAGGAATTAGCCGAAACTTTTCTGAATGAACAAATCCCGGACGCGATAGTCTATGTCCAGATTGCACTTTTTGCTGTATGGTCTATTTGGCTTTTCGGTATCTGGATCAGGCAGTCCACACTCCGGTCAAAAATTGAGAAAATGGGCTCGATTTCAATTCAGTCTACCAACTCTGAAACCGAATTATTTAATACAGTTACGCGCGAGGCTGGTTCCAAAGCAATTTATCAGATAATTATTGAACACATTCAAAGCATAAGGGACGCTGGAAGAAATCAGAGCGAGATTGATATTCCACTTTTGATCAGGAACACTCATGATCGCTTAAACACAGGAAGTGCGTTTTTACGCTCGGTACTTTCCCTCTTTTTGATTCTGGGATTGTTGGGGACGTTATTTGGGCTAGCGATTAGTCTGTCGCAATTCTCAAATTCTTTGCTAGCAGGCAGTCAGATAACAAATGAGGTTCTTCAACAAGGTCTGAGAGAGTTATTGAAAAAGCTCGGCGGAGCCTTTTTTCCTAGTATTGTAGGAGTCCTTTTTACCATTATTGGGGTTTTTTTGTATTCATTCTTCCAACGCGGAACCAACATCCCACTTGGCAACTTAATAGAGCGGAAGACCTTGAACGATTGGGTTCCGAGTCTAATCAAAACTCCCCGTCAGAATGAAACCGAGGGTTTGGAACAGCTAAAGGGTTTGATTCAGGAAAATGTCCGGCTGGCGAAAGAAAACGAAGACGCGGTTAAAGGTTTCAAAGTTGTTACTGAAACATTAAAAAGCGAAGCCGGTGATTTAGCCACGAACGTGAGATCCGCAGGCGAAACACTAAGAATTTTGGGTGAGTCGTCGCAAAATCTAAAAGAGTTTTCAGAAAAATTTGTCGAAAGCGTCAGTCATCTAACGTCGTTTCAACAAGACCTAAAGAACATTTACGAGCAAAATACAGCAGATTCAAAGAAATTTCACGAAACGGTCGAAACTATTCTCGCTGACAACAAGTCGTTTCAAGACGCAGTTTCAGAACAATTTAAGCTACAGAGCGAAGAAACAGAAAAGCTATTTGAACGATTAAAAATATATGAAGAAGGTTATCTCGAGAGCCGGAAGTCTATTGATGAAAACTTAAATCAATTACTGGTCACGGCCTCCAATACTTACGAAAAGATAGGTTCCCAGAGTGACGAAAACGTCGAAGCGTTAGTTAAAGCTCTAGTGGAAGACATCGGTAAGCCTTTACAGGACAAACTCACGGAAGATTTAGGAGATGTGTCGAATAAAGTTAGTGAGAGGCTGGAACAGATCGATGAAAAAACGGGAACCAGGCTCGGCGAAATAGGCAAGACATTTGCGGAAATCAAGGAAACATTTGGTGATTTTGTAAGCACGGTAGGAACAATTAAGGAACGTCTTGAGGCAATAAAATCTCCGATTGATGATGCAGCAACAGAAATAAAGGGAATCGCAACGAATTTTGATGAGCGGACGGAGGCGTTGCTCAAAAAGCTTCAAAGTGAGTTTCACGAGCAAAGTACCATCACAAGCGAACAACTCGAAAACTTGAAAGGTTTAAATCATAATATCGGAGATTTGAGCGGAAAATTTGATGGGTTAGGTGAAAAAATTGATTCATTCAACGGTGAAGTTTCCAGTTTAGGAAATAATATTTCCAATTTTAATGCTAAAGGGAGAGTTAGGGCTGCTCCGAATCCAGTACCAGGGCAGCCACAGCCAAAGACTCGATGGCAACGCTTCAAAAAATGGTTTAGGGAGAATTAATAATGGAGCAGGACCGTACCCTAGATATTAACTTTTGGACAGGTTTTGCCGATTTAATGCTGGCATTGGTTCTGGTATTATGCCTACTTCTCTTCTTGGTTATGGCCGTCATTTCATTCGGGACCGTCAACTTGAAATCTGTCCAGGTGAATCAGCAGGCAATGATCGAGTCTGTGGCTAATAGTTTTGATTCCATGCCCCAAATGAATGAAGGCTCGTTTCTGATTCCGATAATTCAAAATGGAAAGCAGTTTACGATCCAAGTGGACAATGACCTAGACACACAGAAATTCACTTTCAGCGACCGCCTGCTCTTTCTGACCGATGATTTTCATTTAAACGAAGACGGGCGCGACACGCTGCGGATAATTGGCAGGGCGATTCTAATGAAGGCAGAGAGAATCAGAGAAATACAGATTCAGGGACATGCTGACATCCGTCGCAGCCGACGATTCCATTCAGAAACTGGTAATACCGAACTTGCCGCGATGCGGGCGCTTGAGGTTTTCAAGTTTTTCCAAGACAAACGAGAAGTCGGAATCGACCCGACAAAGAATTTAATGTCAATTACGAGTTTTGGAGAATTTCTTCCGTTTCGAAGAAAAAGGAATGATACTAGTTACGATATGACTAAACTGGCAACTGACAACGCCGATGTCCCGTTGATGGACAGGAATCGCCGGATTGAAATCGTTTTGTTTTATCGACACTAAATGTTGAAAAGGGTTTGCGTTCAAATCAGCAATAAAGAAAAGTGGCCGGGTCCCGAATCCCCTGAAATGAAACGATGTGACAACGATCCTATTAAGCTGTTCGTTCTGGTTTTTCTATTTGCTTCTCTGCTTTTAGTCGGATGCAGACCGAAACCGACCCCGAACGATACTAGTCGGTTATCTCCTAACCTGAATGAATCAACAACCCCAGAGGGAACACAAACTATTTTAGGGCACGTTGTTGGTGTTAACGATGGTGACACGATAACCGTCTATGACGGCAAAGAGCAACATAGAATTAGGTTGGCCGGTATTGATGCTCCTGAATCCGATCAGGCATTCGGTCAAGAATCGAAACGTAATCTTTCGTCTATGGTTCTCAACAGAACGGTCACGGTTTTTACGCATAAAACCGATCAAAACGGCCGTCCTGTTGGAAAAGTCATTTGTGAAGGAACCGATGTCAATCTGGAACAGGTCAAGGCAGGTTTAGCTTGGCATTTCAAACAGTATCAAAATGAGCAATCGCAAATCGATCGAACAAACTACGCTGATGCAGAAGCGACAGCAAAAGCTGCGAGACTTGGATTATGGGCCGATTCAAAGGCGATTCCGCCGAGAGATCATCGTAACGCCAACGACGCCAACAACATTCAAAGTGTGCCGGAAGGGGCGATTATTGGAAATAGGAACTCACTGATCTATCACACGCCGGGTTGTTCGACCTATGGAAAGGTTTCGCCGAAAAATCAAATGATCTTTAAGAGCGTGCAAGAGGCAGAGGCGGCTGGTTACCGGAGAGCGAAGAATTGTAAAGGAGGATAGAAAAATGGTGGAAAGTGTAGTCGTTGTTCAACGAAACGGTGGTGGTTATGTAAAGGGCGCAAAAGTTGCGTTGGGATTTTCAAATGGCCTAACAAGCGGCGTTTATACAGACAGCCACGGCGAAGCCGTGATTCGCCATTCGACAACGGGCCATGCGACTGTCTACGTGAACGGCAGCAACAAAGGTTCGTTGAACGCTCCCGGTCGTAAGGTTGTTTTTATTTAGAACGGAATTTAGTATTTAAAATCGAAACGCCTCGCAAATAATGAAGTCCTTTGCTTTTAACTGGAACGACATCAATTCAAAATTGAAAGTGCAAAATGCAAAACTAAAACCCCGGTCGCTACCGCCCTTACTGCGTGCGGGCTTCTGCTCTCAAAAGAACTCAGAGACTCAATCGGCTAGAATTTCAAATCTTTCTTCGCCTCTTTGACGCTTTGGGGTTTTGCAAAGATCGAGTCGGAGATGTTGCGGTTGAATTCTACGGACTCGAAATTGATGCGCGATGACGGTTTGCCGTCCGTATGGCGGTCGATGATGAAGGGGGCTTTTATAGCGCCCACGTCAATAAACTGCGCGTAACGGTCTTCTTCTTTAACGTCTTCGCCGTCGATGTTTTTGCGCGTGTAAATCGCTTTTTGCGGGGTGCCGTCATCGGCGGCGAACTCGAACTCGACTGTAAAACCGTCCTTGTAAACGAGCTTGACGACTTCGTTGCGTTTGCCCAAGGTCGCGGGCCGTTTGCCGACATAAGCGATCTCGGCGTCGCCCTTCCAATAGCCGCGGAGCAGGTTGTCGAGGCTCGTGCGAATTCCCAGTTTGAAATGTGCAACCTGCGCCT
>JBJXFZ010000015.1:0-21114 GCA_046154245.1 Pyrinomonadaceae bacterium | reverse complement strand
CCGAATCGGAGACAATGAAAACGCCTGGAAGTGGTTAGATATTGCGTTTAACCGTCGCGACCGCTTTTTACACACTGCTAAAAATACGCCTGAACTCGATGCTCTGCAAAAGGACTCGCGCTTCATTGATATGATCAATCGTATTAATTTGAATTAGAACTTAGCGAATTGTTTACTTTGTAAAAGTTCCGTCGTCGGCTATCTTTGGCGCCGAGGCTGGAAAGTCGGCCGTCGATAAATTGCGAAGCAGTCCGATAGCCGTCTTCGCTCCGTCCGGGACGGGCATGCCGCGTCCCTCTTGTTTGCCGGGGTGAATCTTGCCGCTCAAAAATTTACCATCCGCGTCGATCTTTGCCTCGACAACCGCGGTGAGAGCCGTCTCTCCGGCCAGTCGAAACCAACCATATGTGCAAAAATTGCCGAGGCTGTACATGATCAGCCGATCTTTGTATATTTCCATGCCTCGCATTACGTGCGGGCCGTGACCGATGACAAGATCGGCACCGGCGTCGATGACCGTGCGACTGAACAGAGGCAGGTTGCCGCGCGATTCGCCGGCAAAGATCTCGGTTCGCTGCGGCACGTTCTGAGCGTTTGTCCCCTCGGCACCGCCGTGAAACGAGACGACAACGATGTCGGCGCGTTTGCCCGCCTCGTTGACCAGTGTTCGCGCCGTAGCGAGATCGTTGACGTTCGGCGTGATATTGTTGTGAGCAAAACCAATGAACGCAACACGCTTGCCGCGCGATTCGACGATGGTGGTCGCAAAACCGGCTCGGTCGCTGCCCGCGTGCTTTATGCCGAGCGAATCAAGCGTCGCGCGCGTGTCGCTGCGGCCTTTATCGCCAAAATCACCGGCGTGATTATTTGCAAGGCTCATCACGTCAAAGCCCGCATCCTTCAAATACTTGCCGTATCGCGTCGGCATTCTAAATGCAAAACAGCGTGTCGAGCCCGGACGGCACTTCGCGCTGGCACCGCCGTCGGTCATCGGTCCTTCGAGATTGCCGAATGCGATGTCGGCCGCGCTCAACACGCTCTTGAACGGCGTGAGCAGATCGGCACCGTCATTCGGCGGCATACGCGACTCGTTCGGATATGGCGACGCCATCATAATGTCACCGACCGCCGCTATTGTGATCGGTTCTTTGTTTTTTGGTGTCGGCTCGGCCACCGGTTGTACATCAGCGCTGTTGACGGTTTTTGTCTGACAAGCAAGCAGGAATAAAAAAACCAACGCAACCGCGAGCGATATCGAGCAGATCTTTGGGTATGTCATAAAAAGCCTCGTCATTGTTATACGGCGGCGGACGTGCCTTCGATGCCAACAGTGAGCGAGTCGTTTACAAGTTTCGCCTGCTCCGCGTTGTGGATCGCATAAGAACCGGTCGCGGGCGAGGCCGATGCGGTTCGGCCGATGTATCGAAGTGATGCGCCTTGCGGTAGGATCGCTCTTAAGTAAGACTCGACAAACGTCCAACCGCCCATGTTTTGCGGCTCTTCCTGCGTCCAGACGATCTCGGTCGCATTTGGGCACGAAGCGAAGATCTCGGCGAGTTTCGATGATGGGAACGGATAAAATTGTTCGAGGCGTACTAAGCTTACATCGCCACGCAGGGGCGTGTCCGCCTTTCGTGCGGCATCGAGGTCGTAGAAAACTTTACCGCTGCACACGACGACGCGTTTTACTTTCGCGCGATCTGTCACCGAGGCGTCATCGATCACGGGTGCGAAGCCGCCCGACTGCAACTCATCCATAGTCGAGGTCGCTGCCGGCAGACGCAACAGACTCTTTGGCGTCATCACGATCAGCGGTCGCACAGTGTCCTGTCTCACCTGTCGCCTGAGCAGATGAAAGTACTGCGCCGGCGTTGTCGGATAACAGATCTGTAGATTATTTTCGGCACAGAGCTGCAGAAAACGCTCGAGCCGGGCGCTCGAGTGTTCAGGTCCCTGGCCCTCGTAGCCATGAGGCAGCAGCATCACGAGACGACAACGTTGCTGCCATTTGTCCTCGCTCGACGAGATGTATTGATCGATAATTATCTGGCCGCCGTTTGAAAAATCGCCGAATTGCGCCTCCCACGCGACAAGTTGGGGCTTTGCAATGACGGAGTAACCGTATTCAAAACCGAGCACCGCGTATTCGCTCAACAGCGAATCAAAAACATAAAACCTCGCCGCCGGATTCGTCTCGTTCTTTAACTCGGTCAATGGCGTCCATCGCTCGCCCGTCATTGTGTCGTACATTGATGCGTGTCGCTGCGAAAAAGTTCCGCGCCCCGAGTCCTGGCCGCTAACGCGCACGGGGTAGCCCTCAAGCACGAGCGAGCCAAAACCAAGCGCCTCTGCAAAGCCCCAATCCATCGGCACTTCGCCGGCGCCCATCTTTGCACGGCGTGCTAACTGGCCGACCATCTTGGGATTGATATTGAACGTCTCGGGCACGAGCGAGATCTTGTCGACGACCTTTTTCAAGACGTCTACGTTCGCTCCGGTCTCGATCACGTTCGAACCGTCCTCCTCGAAGAGCGTATCGGGCGAATCCGTTCTGATCTGCTTGCCGGCTGCGATCTCTTTCGCCTTCGCGAGCACGCCCTCGTATCTGTCCAGAACTCGTGCGGTCATTGTCACAAGCTCTTCCTCAGCGATCACACCTTCGCGGATCAACTGTTGCGAGTAGAGGTGCTGCGTGCCGGGATGTGCCTTAACGCGAGCGTACATAACCGGCTGCGTGTAACTCGGTTCATCGCCCTCATTGTGGCCGAGGCGACGAAAACCGACGAGGTCGATGACGACGTCCTTGTGAAACTTTGTCCTATAATCGAGCGCGATCTGAATAACGCGGAAGGCTGCCTCGGGGTCATCAGCGTTGACGTGAAAGACCGGCGTCCGCGTAATATGCCCGGCATCGGTCGCATAAACCGACGAGCGCCCATTCTCGGGCGAGGTCGTAAACCCAACTTGATTGTTGATGACAACGTGGATCGTGCCGCCCGTTCTGTAACCGGGCAAACCGGCGAGCTGCAACGTCTCCATCACAATTCCCTGACCGGCAAACGCGGCGTCACCGTGAATCAATATAGGCAGAATTAGTTTGAAAACCTCGTCACGCGTTTTCTGTTCGCCCCCATTTGCCGTGGCGAGAAGCTCATCCTGCCGCGCCCGCGACATGCCCTCGACAACCGGATTGACGGCCTCGAGATGGCTCGGATTGCACGAAAGGTGAATCATTATCTCGTTGCCCGATTTGGTTGTGCGCCTGCCGTCCGCGCCCTGATGGTATTTCACATCGCCCTCATCGGCCGGAAAGCGCGGATGCGACGTTCCCTCAAAAACCGTAAAGATGCGCTCGGCCATGTTGCCCGTCTCAGGGTCGCCGATGATATTCGAAAGCACGTTGAGGCGGCCGCGGTGAGCCATGCCCAAATAAATTTCGCGGGCTCCGCGTGCCGATGCACCTTCGAGCAGCTGGTCGAGCATCGGGATCACGGTCTCGCAGCCCTCGAGCGAAAAGCGTTTTTGACCGAGATATTTTTTGTGAAGAAAATGTTCGAACTGCTCGGCCTCGATCAGCTTCTGCAGCAACGCGGTCTTTGTCTCAGCAGCAAGCGGCTCAGTATCGACAAACTGCTCGCGCACCTGCGCGCGGATCCAATCTTTCTCCTCGTTACTCGCGATATGGCGATATTCGATGCCGACCTTGCCGCAATACGCTTTACGCAAAATATCGAGAATACGACGCAAGGTCGCGACTCTTTCGCCGTGAAGACCGCCGGTAATAAATTCGCGGTCGAGATCCCAAACCGTAAGCCCGAAATTTTCGAGATCGAGCTCTGCGGTATAGTGCGACGTCATGTTCAGCGGATCGATATCGGCAAGCAGGTGGCCGCGCACGCGATAAGCGTGAATAAGCTGCAGCACATTCGCCTGTTTTTCGTGCCGCTCTGAGGACGAGTCGCCACCGAACAGCGCCGGATTATTGTCCTGCGCGGCACGCAGCGGCGGATAGTGAATCTCGAGAGCGGCGAATATCGAATCGTAAAACTCGTGCTGGCCCGACAGCAGCTCGCTGATTCGAGCCAAGAATAGCCCGCTCTCGGCACCCTGTATCACGCGATGATCGTATGTCGAGGAGATAGTGATCGTCTTGCTGATACCGAGTTGCGAGAGAGCCGCCGGCGACATGCCTTGATACTCGGCCGGATACTCGATCGCCCCGGTCGCGATGATCGCGCTCTGACCGGCCATTAGCCGCGGATTCGACGCGGCCGTGCCGATCGTGCCGGGATTGGTCAGCGAGATAGTAGTGTTTTGAAAATCAGCGATCTCGAGCTTTCCGTCGCGAGCCTTTTTCACCTGCTCGTTATACGCAGCCAAAAACCCGGCGAAGTTCATCTGATTCGCAGCTTTTATGTTCGGAACGAGTAAATTCCGCGAGCCGTCCTTTTTCTCAATGTCGATCGCGATGCCGAGGTTTACGTCCGTGTGCTCGAGCCGGGACGGCGCTCCGTCGATGACGCCATAGCCATAGTTCATCTGCGGATAGGCCTTTATCGACTGAACGATCGCCCACGCAATGAGGTGCGTGAAGGAAACCTTGCCGTAACGTTGGAATGCGAGATATTCATTGAGGATCCGGCGGTTTTCTTCGAGCACCTTGACCGGAATGTTTCGAAAGCTGGTCGCCGTCGGAACCGTCAGACTGTGCTCCATGTTCTCGACGATCTTTTTCGCCGCGCCCGTGATAGGCCTTGACGTTGTATCGGCTGAGATAGACGTTTTAGAGGGCTTTTTATCGTCCTGTTTAGAAACTGGCGATTCGACGTTTACACTAGCTACCGCCGGTGTTTCTGCCCTCTGCCCCGTCGACGCACCGTTTAGCAGGTCGCCAAAATATGTTTGCCACGATTCGTCAACCGACGTCGGATCGGTTTTGTACCGCGCGAGCAAACCCTCGACGTACGTCGCGTTCGAACCAAAAGCCTCTTTGATAAACTCGGATAAATTCGTTACTTTTTCGCTCACTCTGCCTCTCGATTACCTCGACCAAGGCTTGATTTTATCGTAAAAGAGGCGAAAACAGTAGTTTGGCGTTATGTGAGAGGGTTTTTGACTTTCAACTCGATCTGAACGGGCACGACACGTTTGAATTTGAAGCCGAACTTTTTGAATTTGCCGAACACAAAGACCGTGCCCGTCACCTGCCAGGTAGACTTTGACTCCACCGTCTCTTTGTAGGCGGCCTTTGCAATATTCAGGCTGCCGACGCGCCCACGAACCGGTTTTGGCAATCTCATCGCAACGCCCTTCTTGACGTCAAACGAATGATTGTATTCGTCGAACTCGATGGCCACGCCGTTCACGCGAAAATCGCGAAAGGTCAGGAAATCGACCCGGCCGCTCTGGGGAATACCGCCAAGGTCGGCATCGGCCTCAAAAGTCACGCCGGCGAGCGCGACGTCGACAATGCGCGGTTCGCCGACCTTTACGACCGCCTCCTCGAGGCCGTTCGCGTTTGGCGTCGTGGCAGCGCTTGCCGTGGCGACGCGAACCTTGGCCCTATGAACTTTGTAGCCGCGAATCTTGTCGGGCAGATCCTGCGCTCCGGCAACAAATGCAAACAGTAAGAGAATTACACTCGCCATCGGCGCCGAAAATTTCATTGCTGGTGTTTAGGTTGACGAAGCCTGTGAGCGTGCCGCGTCTTCGCCGTCTTCGCCATTCTCGGAATCGAGATCGTGACGGATCGCGTCGAGAATGCCGTTGATAAATTGTGTAGCCTCGTATGTAGAAAACCGTCGGGCGGTTTCGAGAGCCTCGTTGATGGCAACGGTGTTTGGTGTATCGCGAAAGAGAAACTCGCAAACGGCGAGCCGAAGAACGTTGCGATCGACGATCGCCATTCGTTCGATGCGCCAATGCTCGGCGCGCGTGCGGATCTTATCGTCGATGCTTTGTAGATTGTCGAGAGTACGTTTTACGAGGTCGTTTGCAAACTCGCGTGCCTTCGTATCGACCGCCGCATCGCCGAGTTCACGCCAGTAGTTTTCGATCACATCGCTCGAGCCGACATCGACAAGGTCCGCGGCAAAGAGCATTTGAAGGGCGCACTCGCGCGCCTTATGCCTGGCGCTGGAAGTTTTCTCTTGCTTTTCAAACGACATGCGGAACTGCTCTGTCCTCACCCTTGCGGTTATTGAAACTCCGCATCAAGTTCGCCATCTCGATCGCCGAGACGGCAGCCTCGAATCCTTTATTGTCTTCTCCATCAACGACGCGCGCCTCAACTTGCTCGTTCGTATCGGCAGTGATCACACCAAACATCACAGGCACGCGCGACTGCATCGATGCTCTCATGACGCCGGCGGCTGCCTGCCCCGCGACGAAATCAAAGTGAGGCGTGTCGCCTCTGATGACGACGCCGAGCGCGATGACCGCGTCAAAATCGCCGCTTTCCGCTGCCTTCAAGCATGCCAAGGGCAACTCGAATGCACCCGGAACTTCAAACATCTCTATCGCGCCTTCATCGGCACCGGCCAGTCGCAACGCGTCTTCTGCACCCGCCGCAAGCCGCGATGTGTAAACGTCGTTCCAACGACTTACAACTATCGCAAAGCGAAACCCTTTCGCGACGATCTCGCTTTTGCTCAAATCAATTTTCAAACCGTGTGACGCCATGTCGCGAACCCTACGATCAAGTATAGAGAACGCCGTCGATCATTGACAAGCAGAAACGCAGTTTTGCCTCATAACCCAGATTGCGGCGATAATGTTCTGACGATGTCGGGCCACATAATCGAAACCGAGGAGACGCTGATCATCGAGACGCCCGAACGCGTACCGCTCGAGTTTGCTCTCGCGTCGATCGGCAACCGCTTTCTAGCCGTCGCCATCGATCACTCGATACAGTTCTCGTCGATCTTTCTGATCGCGTGGTTTTTTTTAAGCATCGCGGGTTACTCTGCTTCTGACGTCGGTGACGCACCCGAGCGACTCTTTAACGAAGCCCCAAAATGGCTGATCGCGATCTTGATCATAATTCTGTTCTTGGTTTTTGCAGGCTACTTCGCTGCATTTGAGTGGCTGTGGAATGGCCAAACGCCGGGCAAGCGTCTCTTAAAACTGCGCGTCATCCGGGACGACGGACGGCCGCTTACCTTATGGGAAGCGATCGCTCGAAATCTGCTTCGTATCGCTGACGCGATCCCGGGATTTATCATTCCGGTTTATTCGGTCGGCCTGATCGTGATCTTTTTGAGCAGCCGCGATCAACGCGTCGGAGATTTTTTTGCAGGCACCGTCGTAATACGAGAACGCTCAGACGAAGCTCCGACATTCGACGAAACTTTTTCAAACAAGGTTCGTGACATGACGTTTACACGCGTGCACAACACGACCGGCATACAAGCCAATTTCACCGCTCTGAACGAGAATGAGATCGAGGTCGTCGAGAGCTTCTTACGTCGTCGCTGGGATCTGACCGAGCGTCAACGCCTCTGGATGGCGTGGCGAATTGCGCTCCCGATCATGTATAAACTTAAACCTACGTATGATTTAGAGACGTTTACGTACGAGGGTTTTCTCGAGGAGATTCTGCATCGCTTTCACGCCAAGCAGCGATTTCTAAATTGAGCGACGCTAACGTTCTTTAACCGCAGATGACGCAGATGACGCAGATGATGCAGATCATTAACAACCAATTTTTTATATATCTGCGTTTTCTGCGTTTATCTGCGGTTAGTTACCCTTTATAATTATTCTATGCGGAACATTCTCATCACCGGCGGCGCCGGCTTTATCGGCTCGCACCTTGTCGATCACTTGCTCACGGAAGGCGAGTGGCAAATAACCGTCGTCGATGATTTTAATGACTTTTACTCACCGGACATAAAGCGTTCGAATGTTGCCGCGCATATCGCGTCACCAAAGTATAAGCTGGTTGAGGCCGACATTCGGGATTACGGCGCGCTCGAAAAGATCTTTGCGCAAAATAATTTCAACGTGATCGTTCACCTTGCAGCGCGAGCAGGCGTGCGACCCAGCCTCGCGGAACCGAAACTCTACACCGAGACGAACGTGAACGGCACGGTCAATCTGCTTGAACTTGCAAAAGAGCATGGCGCAGAGCAGTTTGTTTTCGGTTCGTCATCGAGTGTTTACGGCATTAACAGCAAAGTTCCGTTTGCCGAGGACGATAAGATCAGCAAACCAATATCGCCCTACGCTGCGACAAAAGCAGCCGGCGAACTGATCTGTCACACGTACTCGCATCTTTACGATATTCGGTGTGTTTGTTTAAGATTTTTCACGGTTTACGGCGCACGGCAACGGCCCGATCTGGCGATACATAAATTTAGCAAGTTGATCACGATGGGCAAGCCTATTCAGGTTTTTGGTGACGGCACGACGCGGCGCGATTACACTTACGTCGACGACATCATCCAGGGCGTGCGCGCGGCGATCGACTACGACGGATCGATGTACGAGATCTTCAATCTCGGTGAATCGCAAACGATAGAGTTGAGCGAGTTGATCAGCCTGCTAGAAGAACATCTCGGCATGAGCGCCGTAATAGACCGTCAGCCGCCGCAGCCCGGCGATGTTCCCGTGACATTCGCCGACATCTCAAAGTCACGCGAGATGCTTGGCTACAACCCGACGACCAAGATCGTCGACGGCATCCCGAAATTTGTCGACTGGTTTAGAAGCCAAATAAAAGTCTAATGGCGTATAATAAGCAGTCTGCAATGCCGCACAAACGAACATTCAGCCTTATCCTGATCAAGCCGTCACACTACGACGACGACGGTTATGTGATCCAGTGGTTTCGCTCCGCGATACCGTCGAATTCGCTCGCCTGCCTGTACGGCCTAGCTCTCGAGTGCCGCGACCAAAAGGCGCTGGGCGAAGATGTTCGCATCGACATTCACGCCTTTGACGAAACAAACACTGTAATTCGCGTTAACAAGATCATTGATCTCGTAAATCGCGGCGATGACGGAATGGTGATGCTCGTCGGCGTGCAGTCAAATCAGTTTCCGCGCTCGCTCGACATCGCTCGTGCTCTCCGCGCAAAAGGTATCAAGGTTGCGATTGGCGGCTTTCATATTTCGGGCACGACCGCAATGCTCGAGCATCGCGATCCGTATGTGCAACAAGCGCTTGATCTCGGGGTATCGCTCTTTGCCGGTGAAGCTGAAGGCAGACTCGGCGAGGTGCTCTCGGACGCCTATGCCGGCGATTTGAAGCCGATCTATAACTACATGGACGATCTGCCCAATATCGAAGGCGTGGCGACGCCGCTGCTCCCGGCCGAGCGTGTTCATCTGACTGCGGGGGCAACGACGAGCTTCGACGCCGGTCGCGGCTGTCCGTTTACCTGCTCGTTCTGCACCATCATAAATGTGCAGGGCCGAAAGTCGCGACGCCGCTCACCGGACGATATCGAACGAATAGTTCGGGCAAACTTGGAGCAAGGGCTCCATTCATTTTTCATAACGGACGACAACTTTGCCCGAAACAAGGACTGGGAAGCTATTCTCGATCGGCTGATCGAGCTTCGCGAGGGTGAAGGGCTCAATATCAGCTTTATCATCCAGGTCGATACGCTGTGCCATAAGCTGCCTAATTTTATCGAGAAATCGAAACGCGCCGGCGTCAAACGCGTCTTTATCGGCCTCGAGAACATTAATCCCGACAGCTTGATGGGAGCAAAGAAGCGTCAGAACAAGATCACCGATTACCGCCAGATGCTGCTCGCATGGAAGCATGTCGGGATCGTCACCTATTGCGGCTACATACTCGGTTTTCCGGGCGACACGCCCGAGTCGATCATTCACGACATCGAGGTCATCAAACGCGAACTGCCCGTCGATCTGCTCGAGTTTTTCTATCTCACGCCGCTGCCGGGTTCGGAGGACCACAAACGGCTTTACACTTCCGGCGTCGCTATGGACGAGGACCTTAATAAATACGATCTGAATCACGATGTGACCACGCACGACCTCATGACGCGATCAGAATGGCGAGGTGTTTATCACCGGGCGTGGGAAACGTACTACACCGACGAGCACGTCGAGACCGTGCTGAGGCGATGCATCGCGACTGGCACGAGCCCAGGCAAGACGATGTTCTTTATCGTTTGGTTCAAGGGCTGCATCGGCATCGAAGGCATTCATCCGCTCGAAGGCGGTTTCTTAAGAATAAAGTCGCGGCGCAACCGCCGAACGGGATTGAAGATTGAGAATCCTTTAGTTTTCTATCCCAAGTATTACGCACAAATGCTCTTGAAACAGGCGCGATGGATCTCGCTCTACACACGAATGCGCCTGATCTACAGACGCGTTAGAAAAGACCCGAAGCGTTTCGAGTACATGGACGTCGCGCTCGAACCGGTAACCGACCACGAAGAAGATCGTGAATTATTTCAAACAGAGGCTGCAAAAAACTACCTCGAAAAGGTTCATAAGATAGAGCGCGTAAGCCGCGGCGAATTTGTTTGACCCGAAAACGGTCTAAAACTCGCAGAATCCTTGATGCAGTCCAGAGAAGTAATCCTCATAATTTACACGACAAAGTATCGGCTCGGGGGTCATCAGTTCCCCGTCGTAGCCGAAACGCTCGCGGCCGAAAAGCGAGGTAGCGGCTTCGACGGCGAGATAACAACCCGAGCCGTTGAGAGCAAGCGCGATGTGCTAAAAGCGCTCGCCGAGATTCGTGATAAAGGTAAGCAAATAAAGGAGTTTGTCTTTGTCGGCCATTCCGGCATGTACGGGCCGATGTTTGGCACGGTCGCGTTTCCCGAGCAGTTTTCGCCGTACGAATGGGAGAAACTTGACATTCCATTTGCTCAAGATGCGACCGCTGCGTTTTATTGCTGTCGCTCGGCGCGCTGGTTCGCTCCTTTTTTTGCGCGCACATTCAACGTCCCAACTTACGGCTTTTTTTGGTACACGACCTTTTCGCGAAGCAAAGAGAAATTTGCCTCCGTCGGCGACGAAACGGACGCACCGATTTACACGATCGGCTGCAAAGGCCGTAAGTCGCACGGTCTGCTGGCATCAGCGCAGAAGCGGCTCGGTCAGATGCCGGCCGAAGAGATGAAGCGTTTCGAACCACGCCCGCCCGACGGCGATACATCATATGATCATGTTGCCGAACTTTACGATGCGACGTTTGAGGACATTCGAGTTCGCCAAGATGAGTGGAATTGGCTTAACTCGCACCTTCCGACGGGTAAGATCGACCTGCTCGATATCGGCTGCGGCAACGGAGCCCTTTTGTATGCCCTCCGCAACCGAATAAACACCGGTGTCGGCGTCGATGAGTCCGCCAAGATCCTCGACCGGGCGATGGTAAAAAACGCTGAGAACGCGCATATCTCATTTGAGAAGATCGACGGCCCGGTTTTGCCCTTTCCCGATGATTCGTTCGATGTCGTAACGTCGCTCATGTCGTTTCGCTATCTCGATTGGGATCCGCTGCTGGCCCAGATCAAGCGTGTTATGCGACCCGGCGGAAAGTTCTTAATTGTTGATATGGTTACAGTTCCGCCTTCTGTAAAGGAATACCCGCGATTGCTGGCAGACAAACTTCGTACGCTGAAGCGTCAGAAGGCCAACGCACAATTTGACGCTGCACTGAAAAAACTCGTCTCACATCCCGACTGGAAAAAGATGGTTGAGTACAATCCGATTCGTTCCGAGCACGAAATGAAGTGGTACCTCGAGAGCCGTTTTCCGGAACAGAAAATCGAGATCCTAAACATGGCTTGGCACTCTCGAATCGTGGCGTTCGACAGCGGACCGGTCGAAAACGGCGTCGAGGCAAAACTCACATATCCGTAAGAACTTTTTTACCCACGAAACAGGCGAGATACACCAAACTCGACTGATTGTCTTTAGTGCTTTCGTGTTTCGTGGGAGAATCTCTTTGTGAGAAGACTCGGCATCATTGATTGGGGCATTGGCGGCGTGAGTATTTACGCGGCTGTAAAAAAACAGCTCGGCGATGTGCCGGTTGTCTATTTCTCTGACACAGGTGTGACACCGTATGGCAAGATGTCGCGTCGCGAACTCGTTGAACGTCTGGATACTGTCATCGAATTTTTAAAGTCTCGCGGAGCAAGTCACATCATGCTCGGCTGCAATGCGGCCAGCACAGCGATTCCGTTTTTAGCGGCTCACGACGTTCCGGTTGAAGGTGTGATCGAACCCGCAGTCGCAATGACGGCAAAATTCAAACCGACAAAGCTCGGTCTGATCGGCGGGCGCCGAACAGTCGTCTCAGGCGTTTATCGTCGAGCTTTCGCAGAGTTTGGAATCGACGTCAGACAGCGTATCGCTCAACCGCTGTCGCGCCTCATTGAGAGTGGAGACACATCTTCTACAGAGCTGCAAGCGCAAGCGAAACAGATACTTACGCCGATCAAGCATGCATCGCACATATTGCTCGCGTGCACGCACTACCCTGCGATCACAAATGTTTTACGATCGTTTGTTTCACCAAATACAAAGTTCATCGACCCGACAGGCGAAGTCGTTAAAACAGTGAAGCGTTGGAAGCTGAGGCCTGGGGCAGCGGACGAATTTCTTACATCGGGCGATGCGGCCTCGATGAAACGCGCCGCGAGAAGTGCTTTCGGGGTGAAGATCGGGCGAGCTGCTAAGATCAAATTGTAATTTAATGCCCCTCGCGGCCACATTCAACCACCCACTACCGTCCCGACGAGTCGGGATTCTGACTCGCGTGTCCCCGCAAAAAACAGATACGAATACATCGCGATGCCGGTGCCGACGCCAGTTGCGATCTTTACAACAGGCGGAAGGTCAGATGGTGAGAGAAATCCCTCGATGATGCCCGCAATAACTAGAAAACAAGCAGAGCCGATGACGATCCGAGCGGCCTCGATACCCTTTTTCTTTAGCGCCTGAGCGCGCGTTAATTCGCCCGGATTTATGATCGCATAGCCGATCATCATACCTGCGCCGCCGCAAAAGAAAACTGTCGAGATCTCTATAACGCCGTGTCCGACGACAAACGTCCCGAGCTCGGCGGCAAACGGCGGGTTTAGGTTATAGCTCGCACCAAACACCGCCCCGACATGCGCGCCAAAAAAAGCGATGTCGTAAAACGCCCCGACGCCAAGGAGCGCTCCAAGTGCAAACGCTCGAAACGTGACGAGGATATTATTCGACATGATAAACCCCGCGCCGATCTGGTTGGCGTCGTTGAGGCTTAGCCACCATGAATTGCCGGCTCGTATTTCTTCGGTCACACCGGAAAGAGCGACAAAATGCGTGAACTCAGGATCGATCCACGCCGAGACAAATCCGAATATCGCCGCTCCAAAGAAGATGCCGGCCGCTACCGCCATATAGGGCCAATTCGCACGAAACGTCTCTGGAAAGTCGTTAGCAAAAAACCTCCAGACAAGGTTGACGCCCTGGCTTTCGGCGCGATAAACACGGCCGTGGGCGCGTATGACAAGACTGTTCAAATAGTTAATGAGCTTCGGATCGCGCGTCTCGCTGCGTGCGATCGCGAGATCGGCAGCGGCACGGCGATATAGCTCGCCAAACTCACGCACTTCGAGGCGCGACAAACCTCGAAGCCCGCTAAGCTTCTGCATTTCAAGCAGGTCCTCGAGGCGTCGCCAATTATCTTTGTTCCTTTCGAGAAAACGATTCACTTAGATGGATTTTAGGTCGCAAGTTGCATGATTGCAACGAAATTGGTCACGAATGCACGAATAGGACAGGCCAAACCGGAACACCAAGGGGCCGACCATCGTTTGGAAGCTTGTTAACATTCGTGCCTTCGTGGTTATTTCTTTTGCTTATACATATTTCAAAATCTAAAATCTAAACTAAGAAAGTGTCAGAAGAAGTTCGCAAGTATCACGAAGAGGACGCGATCGGTCGCACGCGTGATTTTCGCATCGCACGCCGACTGGTCAAATATCTTCGCCCGTATTGGCCGCTCGCCGCCGGTGCTCTTGCGCTTACGCTGCTCTCGAACGTGCTGATCAGCACCCAACCGTATTTTACAAAAGTTGCCGTCGACGATTACATCACCCCCAGACGTGTCGATGGCGTGTGGTTGTTTGCGCTCGCTTTTTTTGGCGTTTTTCTGTTGCGATTTATTTTCTCTTACGCTCAGGAAGTGCTGGTCAACCACGTCGGTCAACGCGTGATGTTTGACCTAAGGACCGAGATCTTTACAAAGCTGCAGCATCAGGAAGTCGCGTTTTACGATCAGTATCCCGTGGGGCGCACGATGACGCGGCTAACGAGCGATGTCGATGCGCTAAATGAACTTTTCACGTCGGGTGTGATAGATGTGCTCGGTGACCTTGTCGTTATCTTTGCGATCGTTGGAGTCATGTTTTGGCTCGATTGGAAGCTGGCGCTCGTCTCGCTGATCACGGTGCCGCTGCTCTTTGCAGCGACGAACTGGTTTCGCAAACATGCCCGGCGTGGCTTTGACCGCGTGCGGACGCGTAATGCAAAGCTCAACGCATTTTTGCAGGAATACATCTCCGGCGCCTCGGCCGTTCAGCTTTTTAACGCAGAGACCAAGGCGCAGGCGCGCTTTGGCGAGATCAATGACGACTATCGCAACGCAAACATCGAGACAATTTTTTACTACTCGGTGTTTTACCCGCTCGTCGATTTTATCGGCGCTGTTGGCATCGCGCTAGTGATCTTTTCATACGGGTACGGCTCAATCTCTGGTTTTGCCGCAACCGGAAGCGCTCTGACGGTTGGTATTTTGGCGTCATTCATACAATATTCGCTACAGCTTTTCCAACCGATCCGCGACCTGTCTGACAAGTTCAACGTTCTCCAGGCTGCGATCGTCGCATCGCACAGAATTTTTGTTCTTCTCGATCGTGAAGTTGAGATTACGTCGCCGGGCGAGCCGAAAAAAGAGGGCAAGGCTCTAGGCGAGATCGAATTTCAAAACGTCTGGTTCGCGTACAAGGACGAAGACTGGGTGCTAAAGGACGTGTCGTTCAAGGTCGAGCGTGGCGAATCGATCGCGCTCGTCGGCCATACAGGGTCGGGCAAAACGACGATCACAAATCTCATCATGCGGTTCTACGACGTGCAACGAGGGCGGATCCTGCTCGACGGCATCGATGTCCGTGAGTGGAACCTGCACGATCTGCGGTCGAATTTCGCGGTCGTCTTGCAAGACGTGTTTCTTTTCAGCGGTTCGATCGAAAACAACATACGACTTGGGAACAATGCGATCTCTCGGAAACGAGTCGAGTGGGCGGCTCGTGAGGTCCACGCTGACGAGTTCATCCAAAAACTCGACGGTGACTACGCCTCAAAGGTTCGAGAGCGCGGCGCCGGTTTGTCCGTTGGACAAAAACAGCTTATCTCGTTCGCACGCGCACTCGCATTCGACCCGACGATCCTCGTTCTCGACGAGGCGACAAGCTCCATCGACACCGAAACCGAACAACTTATCCAACAAGCGGTCGAGCGCGTCATGACAGAGCGCACTTCGCTCGTTGTGGCACATCGGTTATCGACGATACAAAAATGCGACCGCATCATTGTGATGCATCACGGCGAACTTCGCGAGATCGGTACGCACGGACGACTCCTAGCCCTTCGGGGCCTGTACTGGCGGCTCTACCAGTTACAGTATTCCGATGAGAAACTGCACGTCAGCGTCGACCCCGATACCGGTGAGCCGTCGCTCGATCAGAGTTATGCGGGTTGACCGCGAGTGAATCCGTTCCTGGCTCTTCCGCGAAAGTAATTGGTTAGAAATATTGCTCAATAGGAGTATAATTCAGGTAAACAACCCGATGTTGGAGAATACGAACACAGCGGAAAACGCAAACGAAGGCCCATGGACGACGCGTGCGTGTACGGTCGAGCGAGTCGCGACCGCAAGTCTACCGACGAAATACGGTGATTTTAAGATATCGGGCTATCGCTCGGTGACCAGCGACGAAGAATTCGTCGCAATCCATAAGGGTGAACTCAAGCGCGATGTGCCGACTTTAGTGCGGATTCACTCGCAATGTTTGACCGGTGACGTTTTTGGCTCGATCAAGTGTGATTGCGGGCCCCAGCTTCACAAATCGTTGGAAATGATCGAGGCGGAAGGCCGCGGAGCCATCGTTTATCAACAACAAGAAGGCCGCGGCATCGGTATTATCAATAAGATCCGTGCCTACGAGTTGCAGGACCAAGGCTCCGATACGGTCGAAGCGAATCAAAAACTTGGTTTCGAGGTCGATGCCCGCGACTACCAACAATGCGCCGAAATTCTCTTTGATCTTGGACTTTGCAAAGTGCGGGTGATTTCCAACAATCCCGATAAACTAAAAGCACTGGAAAATGCCGGATTGCAAATCGTCGAGCGCGTTCCCATCGAAGTCGAAACCCTCGAACCGGCGGCACATTACTTGCGAACCAAAAAAGAGAAAATGGGACATCTGTTGGATTTTTGAAATTCAGAAAATCCATAATGCTGGACTATATTTCAAAAAATCAAAGAATCAACTCGCGCAGAGTCTTCCCGTCTTTTTCCCAAAGATGCTAAAATCCTTATACACACCATTTACCAGATAGCTTGGTTTCATTTAACGGTTTACAGCCGCAACAATATGTCGTTACTATCCATTCGCCGGGTTACATTGACATCCGTGAGAATGTAAATCTTTCAACAATGAGTACCGGCTATATCAATGCTCGTTTAATTCTGGACAGAGCCTCGATACAGGCAAATAGAGCGAATATAATTTCTTCAAGTCCGTCCGTGATAGATGCAAGTGTTCCGGCGGAAGCCAAAACATTACACCTGAATGCCAAACTGCCGGACGCACAACTGCTTGCCGGAAATCTTCTGCTGAAAGCCGGACGCGGCAAAGACGCGCTCGGGTATTTTGAGGAGTACTTAAAACTCGAACCGAAAGGCGAATTTGCGGAACAAACTCAAACGTTGGTGAAAAAGATCAGGAAATCATTAGCGGAAGAAAAAAAATAGTTTTTAATTTAACAGAAAATAAAAACACCCTGGCGTTGCAATAGTTCACAAACGAGAATTCAATTTTCTTGCAGCACCGGAGCATCTTTCCTGGACAGTTCGCGCCAGACAACAGTGATGTCCCCGTTAGGATCCTTTTCAACTATTCTAAAGACAACGAGAATGTCTTTTCGCTTATCGTAGTCCATTTCATCATAAACGACCCCCTTAACAGAGCGCATCAATTTTCCCCTATAGGCGATCGAGCGAAGCGCAAAAGTTGTTCCCGTCTCAACATAAAAGCCGAGGCGATAAATGAATCCGTCAACTTCGATTCCAGTGCTCAACTGCTGGTCGATCCTTTGCATTTCTGCTTTACTGGCGCCCGGCTTGAAATCCAACAAGTACCTAAGACCTCTTGTTTCCGTTGTAACTTGTTCCAAATCGAGATCGCCAAGACTAACCATCAAACCTTGCTGCCTCGCACCATCGGTCTTGAGGACATCCTTTTCCAGGGTGATATCGGCTAAATGCAATAGCCGATGACTGTTAAAACGAAATGAATAGGCCGTGCCGCCGCCGGGAACCTTATTGGCGGCACACTGGCCGGAAGCGGCGGTCACCACAAGATTATTCGCACAACTTGTATCGGAACTGAGCTTAAATATCCCCGAGTTCGACTGTTTCAAAAAGTGTTGGTAGCGGGACAAAACATTTTCCGAAGGACTCAGGTCCTTTAGATCCTTTTTGCCAGGCTTTCTATAAAGAGGTTGTATGTCCTGCCCCAAGACTTCTAAGGGGGTCTTATTGAAAGTTTGAGGGACGTCAAGAGTTCTTAGCGCCTCGAAAGATCTGTCCGCGCTCTTAGACGTTCGGTCTACTGGTTTTTCCCCGCTACGCCGCGTCTGTGGCGTCTGATTTACCTGTGCGGAACAAACATTGATGCTAAAGGTCAACAAACTAAAGAAAAATACCAAATGTTTCATAATTACCTCCGAATCATTGCTGTTATTCGAGAAGGACTCGAATTAAGCGACAGCCGATCTCTCCGCCTGCGGATACGCCAAATAGGTGACCTTGGTACATACCTGATCAATCTCGATTTTTGTCTATATCGTTTACCGTTTGATTTTGAAACTTTTTCTCGTGTACGTCAAGATTCTTGCGGCCGTCTGGCTGGCAAACCTTGTGACTTAAATCACGGCAACACATATGAAGTGAGCTGACCGCAGAAATCCACGGAGTCGTCAGCTGATCCGCCAAATCCAAAAAGGTGGATTTCGGGTCATAAAATTGAATACTTCTTGCGTGTAAAACAAGTTCGCGGGATACCCTAACTTATTGTAACCAAACCAGTTAGGGGTTTATCGCCTAATTTTCCTTTTTTGGCTTCCAAATTGCTTGAGAAGGGTGTGTTTTCCATGTAGATGGAGCTGTTCTAATTCAGGCAGCTTCAGACAAGAATTACATTTTGAATTTTAAGATTAAGGAGATTTTATTACCATGAAAAAAATACTTTTGGGAATCGTTTTTTTGTTTTCCCTAGCTAGTATTTCAGTTTTTGGTCAACAGGAAACAGGGCAAATTGCCGGTAATGTTTCCGATGCAAACGGAGCGGCTGTTCCGAATGCATCAGTGACCATTAAATCCACTACGACGGGTTTTTCCAAGACCGTCACAACCAGCGACGACGGACAGTTTGTCTTTGTAAATGTTCAGCCAGGCCGATACGACATTACGGTTAAGGCCAACGGTTTTGAAGAATTTAAGACAACCCGTGAACTGGCCGTTGCCGGTAGTTTAGTTATCGATGCTGGTCTGGTCATCACTGGACAAAAAGTTGTCGTCGATGTTGTCGGTTCTTCGATCGCTGAAATTAACACCACTGATCAGAACGTGTCCGGCACAGTAAGCAGTAAGCAGTTAGCTGAATTGCCAACGATTACGCGCAACCCCTATGGTTTTGTAACCACCTTGCCAAATGTCTCGGAAGGAGATCCGAGTGGCCGCGGTGTTGGTGTAGCAATCAACGGCCAACGTAGTGCCAGTACATCAATCCTGATAAACGGCGGTGAAAACGTTGACACATTCCGCGCTACAATCGGCCAGAACATTCCGCTCGATTCAGTTCAGGAATTCAAGGTTATTCAGGGTAGCTTTACGGCGGAGTTTGGTCGTGCGACCGGCGGCGTTGTAAATCTCGTTACCAAATCGGGACAGAACAGTTTCTTTGGCAGCGGATACATCTTTAACCGCAACTCGCGACTGGCCGCCGCCGGCTTTGACGCAAACGCACAAGGTACGGGGCGAGAATTTTTTAATCGCAACCAGTATGGTTTCTCCATTGGCGGGCCGATCGTTAAGGAAAAACTTCTTTTCTTTAACAATACAGAATGGTTGAAGATCCGCAGCTATGGCAATATCCAGGCTTGGGTTCCGACCGCCGCGTCGATTGCCGGCGCAAATATAAACACCCGCAATTTCTTTAACGGATACACGCTTGTTGCTACTCCGACCGGACAAACAACTGGTTTACCTGGAACAGGCGGAAATTGTAATCCGCCAAATCCTATTGTAAACTGTCTCTTTTTCCAAAAAGTAAGTTATACCGTTCCGAGTAACACGGGAGCGGGAACTCCGGTCGACAGCTTGGTTAACGCAAGCCGGGTTGACTGGAACCCATCGTCGAAATTTAATTTATTCGGCGTTTTATCGTATGAAGACGTTGTTAACTTTGATGGCAGCGTTGGCAGCAGCCCGTACCAGGGTTTTAGTACAGGCAACACCGATAGAAACTACAACCTGACGATCGCGGGAACATATAATTTTTCGTCGAACTTGATCGGCGTAAGTCGCTTCACGTACAACAAACTAACCAACCAACAGCCTTTGGGCGATCAGCCTGATGGCCCAACGCTCTACCTTAAGGCATCAGGCAACAATATTGCCGGAACCCCGATTGCATTTCCCGGTTATTTGCCCTTCAGCCCAGGTAGCGCTATTCCTTTTGGCGGACCGCAAAATATGTACACCATCGCCCAAGAATTGACTTGGATCAAAGGCGACCATATTTTGAAAGGCGGCTTTCAATATTATTACATCCGTGACAACCGCACGTTCGGTGCTTTCCAAAATTCGGTTCAAACACTCGGAGCCAGTAACTCAACCGCTGTTGATAATTTTATGAACGGCGTGTTGTTGCAATTCCAAGGCGCGATCAACCCGAATGGGCGATTCCCCGGACAGACCATCACCCTTCCGGTTACTCAACCACAATTTTCACGAGATAATCGGTACAAGGAATACTCATTCTATGTTACAGACTCGTGGAAGTGGTTCCCGGGCTTTACGGCAAACTTGGGTCTTCGCTATGAGTTTTACGGCCCGCAACGAAGTGCCGATCCAACTTTGGACTTTAACTTCTACTTTGGGACCGGAAATTCGCTTCAAGAGCGCATCCGCAATGGACGTGTGTTGAATGCCTCAGCTAGCCCAGTGGGTGATCTATGGCAAAAAGACAATAACAACTTTGCGCCTAGTGTTGGTTTTGCATACGACATTGAAGGAAACGGAAAGTCGAGTCTTCGTGGCGGGTATGCTCTCCGTTATGAAAGGAACTTTGGAAACGTAACCTTTAATGTTATTCAGAATCCATCGGCGTACGGCGTGGTTTCGGTAACTTCTGCCGACCTCGGCGGTGCTCCGATTCCGATCACCAGAAACAATGCCGGTCCTTTGGCCGGTAATGTTGGATCAGTTACCCTGCCACGAGTCAGCTTGCGGCACGTTCGTGAAGATATTGTCAATGCCTACTCGCATCAGTGGAGCGTGTCCTATGAACGTCTACTCGGTCGAGATACGGCAGTTTCGGCATCTTATTCAGGAACGTCTGGAAAGAGTCTTTACACGCTTGAAAACATCAATCGCTTCGGAACAGGTACCAAATATCTGGGAAGTACGGCGACGTGCCCTGGTTTGTCTGCTGTAAATCGTTTGAGCTGTCAATATTCGAATATTAACACTCGTGCTAATAACGGTTTCTCCGATTACCACGGCGTGACCTTTTCGTTGAGAAGCGGTAATTTCTTGAACAAGAACCTGACTTTGGCTACTTTTTAT
>JBJXFZ010000055.1:0-5947 GCA_046154245.1 Pyrinomonadaceae bacterium | reverse complement strand
GCGAGGCCGTGCTTGATATGTTTATCTTTGAGAGTTTATCGGACGTGAGATCGCAGACCGAGCGGTGGCTGGAAATATACAACCACCATCGCCCGCACGATTCGCTTGGCGACATGCCGCCAAGCGAATATCTCACAAAACATAACACCGGAAATGTGTATTCCTAAATGGCACTAACGAAGGGAGGTTTACATTGGCGCGAGTCTGGTAGATGAATCTGAGTGCGATTATTACGATACCAGTCAAGACAAACTTGTCCAGCTCTTACCGGGAACGAACACATATCGCCGGTCATTAACAGTTCCTTCGAATGTTGATTCTGGCGAATATTCGCTTTATTGCGCTCTATGGCTCGGTCAGGTAGCTAATTCCGAACGCTCAATCAAGCTTGATAAATCGAAAAGAGATGGTAAGTTGAATATTCACAAAAGATAAATGTGCTCTGCGATGGTCGCCGCCTAATCAAGCCTTACAGATGGAGACGCGGCCCCGCTTTTTATCTCGTAAGTACCCCATGTTGAAACCAATCGTTGATACCACGCCGCGATTTGCCGTATTATCAACGGCGTTGGTGTTAGTAAGTAGTTAGCCACAAAAGACCATGAGCACATTGAAAGCGATAGAAACACAATACAAAGGATATAGGTTTCGTTCCCGACTGGAAGCGCGCTGAGCCGTATTCTTTGATACATACGGCATTGACTACGAATATGAGCTTGAGGGTTTTGAGCTTGGTAATGGTCTGCGGTATTTACCAGATTTTCACATCCCATCACTAGGCATCTTTGTAGAAATAAAACCCAATAGAAACTTTTCCTTGAAAGAGTTAAAGAAAATTGACTCTTTTGCGCTTGGCTGGGACAGGCATCTTTTGCTTGTAATGGGTACACCAACAAATGAAGAAATGGTCCTAATCAATAGATGTAGTGTTGAGCCACTTGATGAATATATTGATGAAAACGAATATGGGTTGTCGGATGAAGAAATTGTGGCGGAATATATTGGCAACGCCGTAGATTTTTCGCATGTCGAATTCAATCGAAACCCAATCAATAATTCATTAACCTTGTCTTATAAGCATCGTTGCCCGCCGGATGAGGTGTCGTTCAAGGAAAGCCTTTTAAAGGCAAAACAATCCCGGTTTGAACATGGCGAGTCAGGGTAAAGTGGCTAACAAGGCGCTCGTTCGGACGCAAACTACGCTGCGCTTCGTTTGTGCCGCACAGCTTGGTCGTTAGGCTTACCAGGTGCTTGATCGAGGATCGATAATGGGAAATCGTCCACCGCTATGGCGCTGCCCCGCTTGTCGCCGCGCCTTTGCAAACCGCAATCAGTCTCACGCTTGCGGGCGGTATTCCCTCGCCCACCATTTTGAAGGAAAATCTCCGAAGATACGAGCCCTCTTCGACGCGGTCGTCGCCGCCATTCGAGAGATCGGTCCGGTTCGCGTGCTTCCAGAGAAGACGCGGATCGCGTTTCAGGTGCGCATGTCGTTCGCCCAAGTGACTCCGCGAAAACATTGGCTTGACGGCCATGTAGTGCTGTCACGTCGCCTGGAAAGCGCCAGGTTTCGTAAAATCGAGACGTTCTCGCCGCGTAATCACCTTCATGCATTCCGCCTCAGTGACCTAAGCGAGATTAATAATGAGTTTCGCGCGTGGCTGATCGAGGCGTATCGGGTAGGCGAGCAAAAGCACCTTAGAAGCCCGGTCGCGGACGACTAACAGCAACATGCATCGGACGCGCAAGTTTTCACAACCGGGACGCGCGGAGAATAGTTATTTTGGACTGTCGATAGTTTGTTGAAATACTAGATAGCTTGTAGACTCGATGCAGAACCTTCAAGATGACTGCAAATGCTTTGACAGGCGCGCACCTAAAAGTCGCACGCGCCAGATACCACATCCAGAATCTTCAGGCGGCCATTCAAGGGTTCGCTAACACAAACCCATATAAATATGCCGTAAGAGACGAGCCTGAAACGGGAAAACGCATCTACTACCTTGCGGATGATGTTGTCATTCACGAAGCCATTCATCTTGTCGCGGGCGACGTCATTCAAAATACGCGGAACGCTCTCGATCACCTCGCGTACGGTTTGGTCTTGATTGCCAACCCAAGTGGTATTCCCGGCAGCAAGGAACGGCAGATTGCCTTTCCCGTTGCCGAAAACGCTACGAAGTATATTTCCTCGCGTGGAAGAATAACCAGCTTGGTGACCCCAGCAGCAATCAAAACTATCGACGCAATCGAACCATACGGAGGTGGAAAAGGCTCTATCCTCTGGCAGCTGCACGCCCTTAGCAATATCGACAAGCACCGGCTCCCTTTGGTTGTAGCGGGCCAATTTGCGGCGGCCGATCTAGGAACACACATTAAGGGAATGATGATCGACGCATTCCCAGATTTGACAGAGGGGCTTGCGGGCATGGACCTCACGTGTTTCTTTGAGGCCGCTAACAAAACCTGTCCGCTTAAAGCAGGGGATCCATTATTGAGCGATCTCATCGACAACAAAGTAAACGAGGAAATGAAGTTCAAAATTGAGATAGCTCTCTATGAGCCTCAAATTATTGACGCCCAGCCGATTGGCCCAGCGCTTGAACGTTTCGTCAATGCGGTTGACAGAGTTGTTCGGCAATTCGATGCCCTTGTTTGAGTAACCTGCGATTACATCACCATCCAGTGAACGGATGTTGTTGATACACGCCGCGATTGGCCGTATTATCGACCCTGTTGGTGTTAATAAGTAGTTGGGTTGCCTTCTCTCGATAATGGACGATGATCACCTCCAACTTCATTCACAGGACATTTCGGATCCGCTCGGCCGGCTCAATCGGCACTGCATTCACAGTAGACATTGATACTCGGCAGTACCTGGTAACCGCGCGCCACGTAGTCGAACAAATAGACGCCGCGCACGGAATAGAGGTGTTCGGTAACAACGGATGGATCCCTCTTCCGATAAAACTTGTCGGTCATTGCTCCAATGAGATCGATATATCTGTATTGGCGCCGAGAGCGCCGTTATCACCTCCCGGTCTCCCGATCCGCGTCAGTAGCGACGGACTAGCGTATGGACAAGATCTTTTCTTCCTTGGCTTCCTTTATCACTTCCTAGGAAACGTAAGTTTCACCGACAACGGCTATCCACTGCCGTTCGTGAAACGCGCAACATTCTCGTGCTTCGCTGATAATCGCTACCTTCTCGACGGGCACAATAATCCTGGGTTCTCCGGTGGACCGGTTATTTTCGGAGTGGCGGGAGCAGTTCCGACAAACGTTGCGGCAGTGATTTCTGGATACAAGTTTGTTCCAGAGGCAGTCTATCATCAAGGCAACGAGACCGAACTCACCTTCAAGTACAACACAGGCATAATCGTTTCCTATAAAATTGAAAACGCTCTGGAGTTGGTGCGAAAGAATCCGATCGGGGCGCAGTTATGAACGCGACAACCCAACATATCGTTGGACCGGACCGCGGATAGCCTCTTTCTAAACTTAATTGATTGAGTCGAAGGTTGAATGAAATCGCCGCGGCCCTCGCTTTTTATCTCGTAAGTACCCCATTTTGAAAACCAATCGTTGATAACACGCCGCGATCTGCCGTATTATCAACGGTGCCGGTGTTGATAAGTAGTTAGGCCATTATGCCCCGCGACGCATACATTTCCATTTACGAGTTAGGCGGACTGGACGGCTACTGCGAAGGCATGAACATCACCTCCACGATAGGCCTAGGCCGACCGTTCAATGGAAAGTTTGTCTTTTATTCCTCGCTTTTCCAAGCAGGAGTGGATCGCATCATTGTTGATGAGAAAGTGCCGCAGGACCTTCGGAAGAATATCCCCCAGCGCCGACTGCATATTTCATCTTCTTCTGGTTGGGACTTGGCATACCGTTCGGTGCGAGCCTATTTCGATAATTACTTGGACGCTGGTTGGGATCGGAAGCCGGAGCATAAGGCAATTAGTCGCCTACTCTACTTCCTCACTGATCTATTGGTGAGTTTTCGCTTGGGGCGTCCGCTGCTGACGACTTTACAATTGCCTGACTTTGCCGCTCTCAGAATCGTGCTGCCTGGCGAGATACTCTTGCCGGCGAAAACGCTTTTCCAGAACATCAAGGCCTATGATTCCGTCGTGGCACTACCGACACTTCACGTGGTCAAACACCAGTTAGACATTTTTGATGAAATCCTAGCAAGCGCAGCCTACAGGCACGTAGAGGAACAACACCTAGAACTTCTCCTGAAACCTACTGTGACGCGTTCTCGTCTGCGCAGCTTGAAAAGGCAAATCAAGCATTGTACTGGAAATGGAAGGATTTTTTGCGAATGAGGTCATCGCTAGTGCGAGTTGCTCGAAACATTCCAGATATTGTCGAGGTCCTTTTTGGAAAAGCTCCGTCAACCGTTGGCAAGCCGATCGTCGAGGTGATTGCGGAGCGACTTAGTAAGGATAATGCGCTCCTTATTTACGACACTTCTCCGTTGCTCAAGGAGACGATGATGAGCGTACTCCTTCAAGTCGCTAATTCGCCCGAGATTGACTCCCAAACCATCGAGAGTCGCGTAAAGAATTTCAAGCTTGAAAAAAAGGATACGGCCTGACCACGTGTCGCAGCTGACCCATCAATCAGGCTTCAGTTGCTGTCCGCGCGTACCCTATTTTGAAAAACAACCGTTGATAACACGCCGCGGTTGGGCGTATTATCGACGGTGTTGGTGTTAATAAGTAGTTAGACGCTTACTCAAACTCTGTGAGGATGCGGAAACGGAAGGAGGTTCTGACAAATGCGGATATTACTCGTTGTCCTCGGTATTTTGCTGATGACCCCGGCTGCGTCGGGCCAGGCGAGCGCCGGGCAGGACAGAGATGCCCAAGCCAGGGCGGGGCTGCGCAAGCTCCACGCGGACTTGAACGAGGCGGGGGCGAAGCGCGACCGCGCGGCTCTGGAGCGGCTGTTCGCCGACGGATACGTCTGGGTTCAGGGGAACGGGAGGGCCGTGACCAAGGCGCAGCACATCGAGAACATCCTGGTTAACCCCACCCCATTCTCGCTGTCGGTTCCGCCGCTCGAGCAACTGACCGTCTATGGCGAGGTGGCGTTGCTCCGGCTTACAGAGAATCGGGGCCAGGGAGATTTTTTCGCCACGACCGTCTACGGCAAGATCGACGGGCGCTGGCAGTTTGTGCACGGCCAAGGCACGCTTCGTCCGCCCGAGCGCAAGGCGGTCGAACTCGACGCAAAGGCGCTCGACGCTTTCGTGGGTAGTTATGAGTTCGGCCCCGGCGCGGTGGCGACTGTCACGAAGGAGGGCAACGCATTGATGTGGAAAGGCGGCAGGCGGCCGAAAGTCAGGCTGATGCCGCTCTCCGACACACACTTCTTTGTCGAGGAGAGCGGCGTGGAGATGACCTTCCGCAAGGGCGATAAGGGACAGGTCATCGGCGTCACCCTCCGAATCGGGACGTGTCAGGACTCGGAGGCGAAACGGGTGGAGTAGCGCGCCGACATCGAACGCGCGTCTAACATCGGCATGCACCCGACCGGCTTCAGCGGGCTTCGCCCGCTTCCGCCAGCAGGTGATGCGCAGCGTTGGGTCCTCACAGTGATTTAGATATTTTGATTTGGCATCAGATTTTTACAACGAAAATGTCGGGGTTGCCTTGAAGTCACAGGCAGCCCCGACGTTTTATTCTTAACCACCCAATTAACGATTATCGTGTGGAACAATAACCGTCGCCGTCGCCAAGGCGGAGTTGCCAGCGGCGTCGGTCGCCCGATAGGTAATGGTGTAAACACGCCCCGAGCCAGTGCCGCTTCTCTCGGCCCTTAGAGAAAATTGACGGTCATCAGTGCCAAATTCGGCATCCTCAATGTCACTCTCCGTATTGCCATCGCCTTTACCGTTAACCGGTTCGTTAGCAGTAATCGAAACCAG